>JAJYUO010000109.1 GCA_021792485.1 Thermoplasmata archaeon | reverse complement strand
TGAGGTACGGGTCGATCTTGAGGATCGTGACCGGGATCCCCCGGGCCTTGAGGAGGCGACCGAGGGAGGAGGTGGTGATGCCTTTGCCGAGGCCGGAAATAACACCTCCGCTCACCACGATGACCTTCACAAACTCGCCTCGCGGTTTGGTAGCGAGCGTCTACTATAAGACATTCGGCGAGGTCGTGGGAGGCGCGGCCGCCCGATGGCCGCCGCACGCCTATAGGGGCACGCGTCGGCCGGACGGATCGCGCTTCGTCCGCCCGAACTCTTCGAGAGAGAGGAGGGCCTCGGTCCGGAAGACCGGCCCATCCAGGCACACGTGATAGGGTCCCAGCGAGCAGGCATCGCACATACCCACGGCGCACTTCATGTGGCGTTCCACCGAACCGTATCCGGGAATCCCATAGGCGAGCGCCAGCTCGGCGACCTTTCGCATCATCACTTCGGGACCGCACGTCCAGATCGCGTCAAACGCGCCCTCGGCGAGGAGGCGCTGGGCGACGACGGTGACGAAACCGGGCGTTCCGGCCGTTCCGTCGTCGGTCGCCACCTCTACGCTGGCCCCGGCCCCCGCTAGGCGCTCTGAGAAGAGGAGCTCCCGTTCGGTCGTCGCTCCGAGGGCGCACGTGACCTGCGCGCCGGTTCGCAGTGCCCGTTCCACGCCGGGAGCGAGGACGGCGTTCCCGGACCCTCCCCCGACGACGAGAAGGCGCCGAGGCGTCGCGTCGAACTGGTTGCCGTACGGGCCCCGGACTCCGATCCGGCTGCCGGCGGGTATCGACTGAATATGACGCGTGGTAGGACCCATTGCCTTGATCGTCACTCCCTTGGACGGCCCGTCGGTGTAGGAGAGGGACATCGGCAGTTCGTCGTCCCCCGGAATCCACACCATCACAAACTGGCCCGGCGCGCATGGCTCTGCGTAGGGGAATCGCCATGTGACGGTCGAGGGCGTCTCGAGGATGCGGTCCTCGATTTCGACGATCCGGTGCACGCCGGCGCTATAGAGACCCCTTTAAAGCCTGTCACGGGCGAGCGTCGGCGGTCGGCACGTTGAATCCGCGATGAGCGGCGCCGACCAAGTCCGCGAGTCGGGCGACTCCGCGCTCCGTGAGCGTATCGTCGAGTTCCCGCACGATCCGTCCCAAGACTCGTACCCCTTCGTGCGCCACGGCGGTGCCGATCTCGACGGCCCGTGCGCCCGCCATCACGTACTCGAGCGCGTCGATCCCGTTCGATATCCCGCCGACCCCGATGATCGGGATCGTGACCTTCCGATAGATCTGCCACACAGCCGCTAGCCCGACCGACTTGATCGCCGGACCGCTGAGGCCCCCGATGCCGTGGGCCAGCACGGGGCGGGCGAGCGTCGTGTCGATCGCGAGACCCCGGACGGTGTTGATCGCGCTAATTCCCTTCGCGCCCGCCTCCTCCGCCGCGACGGCAAGCCCCGCAGGATCCGCAGAGTTCGGCGTAATCTTGGCGATCACGGGTACCTTTACCTCGCGCACCACGGCCCGGACCACGTCCGAAACGTCCTGCGGAGTGCTGCCGATCTCGGTACCGAATCCTTCCGCGTGAGGGCAGCTCAGGTTCAGCTCGAGCGCGCGAACTCCGGTCGCCTCCATCTCGCGAGCCAGGCGGGCGAACTCCTCGGCCGTCCCGCCGAAGATCGAGCCGATCACGAGCGCGCCGCGATCGCGCGCGATCGCGATCTCGCGGGGGTACTCGGCGATCCCCGGGTTGGGTAGCCCCATGGCATTCAGCATCCCCCACGAACCGAACTCCTCGACCGTGGGGTTCGGGTATCCCGGCCTCGGTTCGGATCCAATCGACTTGGTGATGACGCCTCCAGCCCCGGCGTCCCAAGCCCCGGCCAGCGACTGCCCGCTTTCGCCCCAGATTCCCGACGCAAGGAGTAGGGGGTTTCTCAGGCGAATCCCTGCGATCTCTACCGAGAGCTCGGCCACGCCCTCGGGACGGGGAACGCACTTAAATCGCCTCGCGACGCTCCCGCCGAGCTCATGCGTATCGAACGGTTGACAGATGCGGGCCGTTCCGCGCTCGAGAACGCGTTCCGACGGGCCCAAGAGCTTCGGAACCCTTCGGTCGAGCCGGAGCATCTCCTCGCGGCACTGCTCGCCGAAGAGAATGGGACCGCGGCGGCGGTTCTTCGGACCCTCCACGCCTCCGTGGAGGATTTGAACGTAGCGATCGAGCGGCGTCTCGCGAGCCTACCAACCGCGGATCATGTGTCGGCCTCCGATCAGTACATCTCGCGCTCGCTCACCAGTGTCCTGGACGAAGCGGAGAAGTTCTCCACCCGCCGCAAGGACCGGTACACGAGCGTGGATGCCCTCCTCGTCGCGCTGGCGAGGGTTCCCTCCCCGGCTCGGGATCTGCTCCAAGTGTCGGGCGTGACCGCCTCCGCGGTCGAATCCGCCCTCGATACCGTGCGCGGAGGCAACGAGCCCGTCACGAACCGGGGAGAGGAGGCGCAGTATCAGGCGTTGGAGAAGTACGGCCGAGACCTGACGGCGCTCGCAAAGCAACGGAAGCTCGATCCCGTGATCGGCCGTGACGAAGAGATCCGGCGCGTGATCCAGATCCTCTCTCGCAGAACGAAGAACAATCCGGTCCTCATCGGGGACCCGGGTGTCGGAAAGACGGCGGTCGTCGAGGGCCTCGCGGTCCGTATCGTCCAGGGGGACGTTCCCGAGTCGCTTCGCGACAAACGGATCGTCGCGCTCGATCTCGGTTCGCTCTTGGCCGGCGCGAAGTTTCGGGGCGAGTTCGAGGAGCGCCTCAAGGCGGTTCTGAAGGAGGTGGAAAAGTCCGAGGGCCGCGTCCTGCTGTTCATCGATGAGCTGCATACCCTCGTACATGCGGGGGCGTCGGAAGGCGGGGCGCTCGATGCCTCCAACCTCTTGAAGCCGTCCCTCGCCCGAGGGGTTCTGCACTGCATCGGGGCGACGACGACGGCCGAGTACCGAAAGTACATCGAGAAGGACGCCGCGCTCGAGCGCCGATTCCAGCCGGTACCGATCTTCGAGCCGACGGTCGAGGATACGATCTCGATTCTGCGCGGATTGAAGGAACGCTACGAGCTGCATCACGGCGTTCAGATCCACGATTCGGCGCTCGTCGCCGCCGCGACCCTTACCGCACGTTACCTTCCGGACCGGCATCTGCCGGACAAGGCGATCGACGCGATCGATGAAGCCGCTTCCATGGTTCGCCTTTCGCTCGACTCTCGACCGAGTGAACTCGATCAGCTCTCGCGGCGGATCCGCCAGCTCGAGATCGAGCGCACGGCCCTCAAGAAGGAGGTCGACCCAGCGTCGAAGGAACGGCTCTCGAAGCTCGACCGCGAGCTTTCGAACCTCAAGGAACAGGAGACCGCCCTCACCGCCCGATGGAACCAGGAGAAGGCCGCGTTAGAGGAGGTGCGCCGGCTACGTGCCGAACTCGACGATGCGAGGGCCCAGGAGGAGGAGGCTGTTCGAACCTCCGACCTCGAAGCCGCCGCCCGCCTGCGCTACGGCAAGATCCCGGAGCTACAGAGGCAGCTCGCCGCGGCGTCGGCGCACGCCGCTTCCTCGGGCGGAACCTCCCTGCTCCACGAGGAGGTCACCGAGGAGGACGTGGCGCAGGTCGTCGCGAAGTGGAGCGGTGTGCCGGTGAGCCGGATGCTCGCGGGCGAAGTCGAACGCCTCCAGCACATGGAGGATGAGTTGCGTCAGCGGGTCATCGGTCAGGACGAGGCGGTCGGGGCGGTCAGTCGCGCCGTGCGCCGCTCGCGCAGCGGTCTCGCGGACCCCGGACGCCCGATCGGGACGTTCCTCTTTGTCGGCCCGACGGGCGTGGGGAAGACCGAGCTGGCCAAGGCGCTCGCGGAGTTCCTGTTTCACTCCGAGCGCGCGCTCGTCCGGATCGACATGAGCGAGTACATGGAGAAGCACACCGTCGCGCGCCTGATCGGCGCCCCTCCCGGCTACGTCGGCTATGAGGAAGGGGGCCAGCTCACCGAGGCCGTGCGTACCCGCCCGTACACGGTCGTGCTCTTCGATGAGATCGAGAAGGCGCACCCCGATGTCGTCCACGTCCTGCTCCAGCTCATGGACGACGGACGGCTTACGGACGGGCAGGGTCGCACTGTCGACTTCCACAACACCGTCGTGATCATGACGAGCAACCTCGGCACGGAGGATGCGGTCGCGAGCGAGGCGGAACAGGCCTCCCGGATCGAGAGCGCGCTGCGCGCGCACTTCCGACCCGAGTTCCTCAACCGGATCGACGAGATCGTGATCTTCCATCCCCTGACTTCGAAGGAAATCGAGCGCATCGTGGACCTCCAGCTTGCCCAAGTGAATCGACGCCTGGCCGAGCGACGGATCCATCTCACGCTCACCGAGGCGGGGCGCCGGGTCCTCGCGGAGGTGGGGATCGACCCACAATTCGGGGCTCGCCCTCTCCGACGGGCGGTCCAGCGGCTGGTCGTTGACCCGCTCACGGCGA
>JAJYUO010000108.1 GCA_021792485.1 Thermoplasmata archaeon | reverse complement strand
TCTCCCGGGTCGCCCGGGAGTGGAAGGGGGCCTCGCGCGGGGTGCTGGTCGGCCACGAGCCCGGGCTCGTCGGGATCCTGGGCCTCGCCCTGACCGGGGAGGCGGTCCCGGTGGCCCATATCTCGCGCGCGGGGACGGCGGCGCTCGAGTTCCCGCGAAAGGTCGCGCCCGGCGCGGGCCGCCTGGAATGGCTGCTCACGCGGAAGCAGTGGTTGAGTCGCCGCGAGCCGTAGGCGGGGCGAGCGGGCGGCGTCGCCGCTTCGTCGTCGCGTAGAGCGGGAGCACGAGCTTCCAGACGTCCGCGTGGACCTGGTCGGGATGGCGGTTCGCATCGACCGTCGAGAAACGATACGCCTCCGTCATCCACGCGAACTCTCTCCGCAGGCGCGCCTGGTACTCGAGGAAGCTCTCGAACCGATCGGGAGAGATCGATAGGTCCATGCCGGATTCCCAGTAGTCGAGGCTTCCGTACTTCGAGATCGCGCGATGCATCAGGATCTCCGGGCGGGCGTCCAGGAAGATCGTGAGGTCCGGGCGCAGGGCAAAGCCGTACAGCTGCTGCGCCCACTGCCGCGAGGCTCCGCGCACCACCGCGCGGGCCGTCAACGTGTAGATGTACCGGTCCGCGAGGACCGTGCTCCCGGCTGCCAGCGCCGGGATGATCTTGTTCTCGAGCTGGTCGGCGAAGTCGGTGGCGTAGAGCAGGGCCATGGTCGTGGAGGCGAGCGTGTGGCCCCGCTTCGCGAGATCGATCCGTTCGCTCACGAGGGTGGAGCGGCGGAGGCCGGTGTCGACGATCGCGTGGCCTTCGATCTCGAGCGCCTCCTTCAGACGCGCGACCTCGGTGGTGCGCCCGGATCCGTCGGCCCCCTCGATGACGATCAGCGTTCCGGGCAGAGGGTCGTCCGACACCCCCGGAAGCGGCGTCCCGTACGTCCTATCCCTCATGCTGGAGCCTCTCCCCGGTCGGGAATCCGTCGAGCACCGGTCGAAGGTCCTCGCGCAGCTGCTGCTGGATCTCCTCGACGGTCCCCCGGGCGTCGATCACGGTGAACCCGTCGGTGTCGGCCATGCGGTCGTACTCCCGCTTCAGCCGGGCCTGGAACAGCTTGTAGCTGTCTTCGACGTTGTCCGCGAGCCCGAGGTCCATCCCGGCCTCGTAGTAGGAGATCTTCGTGCGGGAGACCTGCTTGCGGCGGAACGTCACGGCGACCGGGACCCGGAAGTAGTAGGTCCGGTCCGGCCGCGGCGCGAATTGGTAGAGGTTGCGCACCCACGTCGGCGCGCACCCCCGCGCCGAGTCGCGGGCGAACGCCGTGAACGAGTACCGGTCGCAGACGACCACGTAGCCCGCGCGCAGGGGCGGGAGGATCTGGCGCTCGAAGCGGTCGGCGAAATCGGTCGCATGGAGCAGGCTGAAGGTCGTGGGGGTCAGCAGGCCGCGCTTCTTCCCGCGACGGATCGTGTCGCTGACGAGGTCGGAGGAGTTCCACTCCGTGTAGAAGACCCGGAACCCTCGGGCGGCGAGCCACTTGCCGAGCAGGCGCGCCTGGGTCGACTTCCCGCTGCCGTCCAGTCCCTCGAAGACGATCAGGCGCCCGGGATATCCCCTCGGGGGCGCGGCCGGGTCAGCCATTCCGGAATCTCACCTCGACGTCGAGTTCTCGTTCGATCGGCTTGCGGGCCCGCTCCATGGTCCGGGGAGAGAGGGTGGTATCCACGGGACGGGAAAAGCTCACTGCGAGGACCTTCCCCGCCGCCGCCAGCGAGAACCGGGGCCCCGCCGGGCTGAGGAGGCCCGCCAGCTGCAGGATCGCCCCAAGCTGGCGCGCGGAGGCTCCGTCGCTCGGCCGGAGGATCGGCGCGAACCCCTTGCGCATCCCGGACGGGAGGTCGTCCCCGGCATGGAGGGCGACGATCGACGCGGCGAGGAGGGTCTCGCGATGCGAGAGGCCCCAGATCGGGTAGTTCCGGACGAGGTAGGCGGAGTGGTGCGCGTGGCGCCAGAGATCGATCGAGACTCCGGCGTCGTGCATCTCCGCCGCGACGCGCAGCGCGAGCCGCTCGCTCGGGCCCCAGCCGCGCGCCGGGGCGAAGAGGTCGAACAGCGCTGCGGAGAGGTCGCCGACCTCCTTCCCTCGCTCGCGGGAGAAGTGGAACCGTTCGGCGGCCGCGCTCGTCGAACGGCTCGCAAGGACCTCGCTCGAGGCCGGCAGCTCCGCCCGGATCGCCTCGAGGGCGATCCCTTCGCGGATCCCGGTGCCGCTCACCACGACCTCGCCGGCCTTGGAGGCGCGCAGGATCTCCGAGAGGACGATGAGGCCGGCGTCCAGGACGTCCGCACGCTCCGCTCCGATACCGGGGATCGCTCGTCGCTTGGCGGCGGGCATCTCGGCGATCAGCTCCGCCAGCGCTTCGAGGTCGTGGTCCCGGATGGGATAGCCGTGCACCCGCGGGACCGGATACTCCCGCAGCTCGATCGCGGCGCGAGCGACCGCCCGCACCGTCCCCCCCATCCCGAAGAGGCGGTAGTTCGACCCTCCGAACGCCGCGATCGCCGATCGGACCGCGTCGCGCACGCCGTCACGCAGATCGTCCAGCTCGCGCTCCTTCGGCGGGTCGTGGCGGACGAACCGCTGGGTGAGGCGGAGGCCGCCGAGCGGGAGGCTCACCGAGTTCGCGAGAGCGCCGAGCCGGGTCTCCACGATCTGGAGCGACCCGCCGCCGAGGTCGATGACCAGGTCGTTCGCCAGGGCCCACGCGCTGGCCACGCCGAGGTAGCCGTACCGAGCCTCCTCGGCCCCCGTGAGCACGCGCAAGAGGATCCCGGTCTCCCGACCGATGGCGCGAACGAACTCCGTGCCGTTCGGAGCGTCCCGCACCGCGCTGGTCGTGACGGCGAGCGTGCGGGGCACCCGAAGGTCCTTCAGCGCGCGGGCGAACCGTCCCACGGACTCGATCCCGCGCGCGAACGCCTCCGGCGATAGGGAGCCGTCGGGTCCGGTGCCGGCGCCGAGGCGTGGGATCTCCTTGAGCTCGAAGACCGGGCGCACGACGCCGACCGGGCTCGTCTCGAAGACGACGAGGCGGGCCGTGTTCGATCCGACGTCGACGACTCCGATCGCGTTCGGCCCGCTGATCCGAGAGGGGTCGGCTGCGCGCTCGGACATCTCGAGCCTCGACCGGGCCACCCGTCCCCTAACTCCTTCTGGGCTTTGAACCATCGTTCGTGGATGCCCGAACCCCACGGAGCTTTGGGGAGGGAGGAGGTGGAGGAGGTACGAACGTGCACGCTCGGACGCCGATGAGGAAACCTCCGGGTGAGCGGCGGGGAGGCGCTTCCCCCTTGGGCCGTTACGCTCGGGACGCGATCGCGCGGACGCGGGCGCGGACCGACGCCGTGATCGGACGCACCGATCCCCTCGCCGAGGATCTGCACGCCCTCCACCGGGACCTGCGGCGCCTGCGGATCCTGGTGCGATGGTGGTCGAGGGCCGGTCCCCGACCGCGACGGGAGGGGCTCCGGGTCCTCGCCGGCCGCCTCCGCCACCTCGCCCGGCTCGTGGGATCGGTCCGGGACCTCGACGTCGAGCTCGATCTGTGGGAGGGGCTCGTTGGCTCCCGCCGTGCGAAGATCGGCGAGCCCTGGACCACGTTCGGGCGGCACCTGCGCGACAGCACGCGGACGGGTCGCGAGCTCCTCCGAGCGTCGTTGCGCGCCGAACGGGCGGCCGGGATCTTCGAGGAGCTCGAGGCGTCGTTGCGGGGGATTGGGTCGGCGACGCGGCTCGGCGAGCTGGTCCGAGAGCTGAAGGCCGAGCGGCGCCGGCTGGCGGCGGCCGCGGGGAGGGCCCGGCGTCGGTCCCTGAAGTCCCCGCGGCCCGAGCGCCTGCACGAGCTGCGGATCCGGGTGCGCCAGCTCCGCTACCTCACCGACCTCGAAGACGCCCTCTCGGCGGCCCGGGCCCCCACGTTCCCGCCTCGGTACACGCGGCTCCAGCGAAGGCTCGGCGAGCTCCACGACCGGGACGTCCTTGCCGAGCATCTCGCGCGCCTCGATCCCGCGCGGACGGAGCCGGCCTGGCGGGCCCGGTTCGAACGGGAGCGGGAGACGCTGCGGCAGGAGCTGATCTCCGAGATCCGCGAGCTCCGTCCCCGCCGGCACCTCGCGCGACGCCGCGGGCCCGAGATCGTCCTCCCGGCGCCCTCCCGCCGATCTCGCCCTCCGGCGGCGATACGCCCATAGCACGCGCCGGCTCTCCCCCCGGACGTGGCGGGAACGGCGGCCAACGTGCGGGAGGCCGTGGCGGAGTCCGGCGCCCTCGGGGCCACGGTCCGGCAGATCGCGAGCCGTCTCGGCGTCGGGCCCGCGACCATCGACTCCGACCTCCGCGACCTCGTCCGCAACGGCGAGGTCGTCCGCATGGGCCGGGGACTCTGGATCCTCCGCGACTACGATCGCCTCGAGTCGCGCGAGGACTTCACCGAGCCGGCCGTCTATGCCGAACGGTTCGCCCGCGAGGAGGGGGTGGCGCTCGGAACATACCG
>JAJYUO010000107.1 GCA_021792485.1 Thermoplasmata archaeon | reverse complement strand
AGTACTTTCGGTGGGCGATCCGGTCCGACAGATTTCCCCAGAGGATCGTGAACGGGACCTGGCTCATGGCGCTCGCCGCGATGATGAGCGTGACCGCGAACGCGGACGCACCGAAGTGCTGCAGCGCGAGCAACGGGATGAGGGGCGTCGCGATGCCGTCGGAGATCGCGAGCGGAAGATAGGCGAAGAACCACAGGTCGTTCGTCGAAGGACGGAGCTCGACCTTTTCCTTGATGTCGATGCCCACGGTGGCCCTCGCCTCCGATCCGCGCCGTCCATCGCCAGGGTCGATGGATAAATCCTCAGTTCGTGCGGCAGGCGCCGGCCCTAGGGACCCCGTCAGGAGATTACGCGGGAGGCACGCCGAGCGTCGTCAGAAGCTCTGCGTACTCCGCGGCATCGATCCATTCAACCTTCAGGTACTCACGGAGGAATTCGTCCGACGCCCCCAAGCGCCGGGCATCCTCGACGACGACGCGATAGGCCTCGATCTCCGTCCAGCGTCGCACGTAGCTGACCCCGGGGGGCCAGAGTTCCGCGCCGCCGCGACGCTGGCGCACGTGGCAGAGCTCGTGGTAGATGTCCATGTAGAGCGTGAGGGCAGGACTCGTACGGAGGTGGGCGGCCCCGATCACGATACAATCCGCGTCGGCGGAGACGACGGGTCTCCATTGCCGGCGGAAAGCCGCCGGGGCCTCGCGCGGCGCTACGTACATCCATATCTCTTGGTCTACGAGCTCGATCTCGGTCTCCCGAAACAGGCGCACGCGCTCGCCTTCGTCGGGCTCGACCTTCTTTGCGATCGGCAGTCGGTCGGCACCGGGAAACAGGTCCAGCAACGCATGCCGACCCGGTGCGACGGAGCGGACGATCCCGAATCCTTTCGGCGGCGAAGCCTCGGGGGGGGCGACGGGCTTCGCGCGGGGCATATCCCTTCGCCCTGCAGCCCCTACATTACCTTGACGATGGCGTCGGCGGGCTCAATACGACCCATGCGTAGAGAGAGCGGATTCCGATGCCGCCTCGCGAGATCCCGTTCTCCCAAATCCCCGGCGTGCGGATCGGCGTCGCCACCACGGCGGACGGAAGAACCGGCGTCACTGTCGTCCGTTTCGGTCGCGCGGCCCCCGTCGTCGTCGACATCCGGGGGGGAGCATGCGCGACGTACGACATCGGCTCGCTGCGCCTGGACGCGACCTTCGGCCGGCGATGGGCGATTTTCTTCACCGGGGGAAGCGTCTACGGCCTGGACGGCGCGCGAGGAATCCGCGCGCGCCTTATCGAGGAAGGGGAAGGGCAATCCCCGTTCGATCCCTCCCATCCGATCGCCCCCCTCTCGGGAGCCGCGATCTTCGATCTTCCCCCAGCCTCGGAACCGATCCCGGACTACGTGCCCATTGCCTACGAGGCCACGCGTCGTGCCTCTCGCGCCCCGCTCCAACACGGCCGCATCGGCGCCGGTGCCGGCGCCACCGTCGGCAAGTACCTCGGACGGGATCGCGCCATGCCGGGCGGGATGGGCTCCGCGGCGGTCCGGACCTTTGCGGGATGCGTCGGCGTGCTGGTCGTGGTCAACTCCGTCGGCGCCATCCGCGACCAAGACGCGGGCCGCTGGATCGCGGGCGCCCGCTCGCATTACCGACGGACGGTGATCCCGCCGGACGGATGGGACGACAGCCCGACCGCGCCGGGAGCGCACACGACGCTCGCCCTCGTGCTCACGGACATCGCCTGGTCGCGTCCCCGGCTCGCCCGTCTGGCTATCGAAGCGGAAACGGGTCTCGCCCGAACCATCGTGCCGTACGCCACGTCGTTCGACGGCGACGTGACGTTCGCCGCCTCGACCGAACGGCGCCGCCCCCTGGCGACGCGCGCGGACCCGGGAGAAGCGGTCGACCGGTTCGGAGGCATCGCGGCCGACCTCGCCCGCCTCGCCGTCCTGCGTGCCGTCGACCCGAAACGCCTACGCCGGAGGTGGCCGACGGAACGTACTCGCGCGTAGCCCTCGGATCAGGTCGGTCTTAGTAACGATCCCCTGGAGGTTGCCGCGATGAGCCACGAGCACCGCCGGTACGCGGGTGAGCAACGAAGCGAGGAGCTCGACCGAAAAGTCGGTATCGACCACGGGGTACGCACTCTCTTGGACCTCCCGGACCCGGGCCATTGCGCGCTGGCTCTGATGCTGGGCGAGCGCTCGCAAAATCGCGGCCTCCGACACCGAGCCCGTGACTCGGCCGCCCTCCACGACCGGAATCTGCGAGATCCCATGCTGCTCCATCACGGCGCCCGCCTGATTGAGCGGCGTTGTTCCCTCGACCGTGTAGACCGTGCGCGTCATGACGTCCTTTGCCGTGAGCCCCGGCATCAGCGCGCCCTCCTGCTCGTCCAGGTAGGCCTCGATCCGCCGGACGAGCTCGTAGGAAGGGCGGATCTGACCGCGTTCGATGCGGGAGAGCGTCGCATCGCTCCGCCCGATCGCCTGGGCGAGTGCGGAAAGAGGAAGGCCAAGCGCTCGACGCCGTTTGCGGATCTCCGAAAGCGAATCCACGACCCGCGGAGCGGCCCGTGTCGTATGGCCCTATCGGTCCTCGCGGACTCGGGACTGCGGCAAGAAAACTACATCCCCTTGGCCACTCTTCTGCGTCGGTAGGATGACCACTCCTCCCCGCACTGCGTGGATCGTCCCCCCTCCGGAGATCTGCTGCTTGTGCCAAGAACCGCTCGGCGCCCCCGAAGAGACGAGCTCCTGGAACGGCCGGCCGGCGCACCGCGACTGCGTGCGCGTGCATCTGTTGCAGAACGACAGCGCGTTCCGGGGCTCGGCCGACGTGGAGGAACCGGTGGACGAAGGCGAGGACGCCTTCGAGGGCGGTAACCCGCGGGACGACGACGAGCCGGGATTCGAGTGAGGGACCCCGCGGATTTCACCACGCCGGGGCGTCGCAACACATAAAAGGGGGTCCGCTCGTGGCAAATGAGAGCCGAGGGTAGTCCTCGGAGGAAGTTGGATGCCGGAAGTCGTCATCACGTGCGATTGGTCGATGATGAGCAACCACAACGGGAAGGAATTCCTGGGATTCGGGACGACGACCCCCGCCTATGTTCTACCGGAGCGGGTCTACAAGCGCCTGTTCTTCCCGGACATGCCGGTCGACGAGCACGGCTATCCGCAGCAAGCCCCCTACGGGATGCGGAAGATCGAGGCGGCCCTGATCGACGGCGGGTTCGACGCGCGCATCGTTCATCCCTCGCACCTTAAGCGGTACATGCCCGGGGAGGCGAAAGTCCTCTTGATCTCGGGTCACGACTACTTCGGGCTCAACCCCCCCGCCTCGACGTTCGGCGGGGTCATGCACAAGGACCCGCTCAACTGCGTGAACTTCAAACGGATGATGACCCAACCCGCGGTCGTCGAAGCGCGCAAGCGCGGCATGAAGATCATCGCCGGCGGCCCGTGTGCCTGGCAGATCGCGCCGCCGACGCGCATGAAGCTGACCTGGATCCAGGAGTTCGTCGATTCGTTCGGCGGGATCGATACGGTCGTCGAAGGCGAGGGGGACATCTACGTCCGCGAGATCGTCCGCAAGGCGCTCAATGACGAGTACCTCCCGCCCCACGTGATCCTCGGAGCGAAGGAAGCGCCGAAGGTCGAGCAGATCAGCTCGATCAAGTACCCCAGCGTCAACGGCCTCATCGAGATCGGCCGCGGCTGCTGCCGCGGCTGCTCGTTCTGCTCGGTCACCACCCGCCCGACCCGGTGGTATGGCCTCGATAAGATCGAGGAGGAACTCCGGGTGAACGCGAAGCTCGGGATCCGCAAGGGGATCCTGCACTCGGACGACGTCTTCTTCTACGGCAGCCCGAACGTGATGCCGCGTGAAGAGAAGCTGATCCCCCTGCTCCGGCTCGCGAAGCAGTACTACTCCCAGGTCGGCTGGAGCCACGTCGCCATCGCGTCGCTGATGACCAAGCCGAAACTCCTCTCCAAATGCGCCGAAGTCCTGATCGACGATCAGCAAGGCTGGTGGGGCGTGGAGGTTGGGGTCGAGACCGGTTCGCCCCGGATGATCACCGTCGCGATGCCCGGGAAGGTCGCTCCGTTCAAGGCATCGCAGTGGCCCGAGCTGGTCGTCCAGGCGGCGGGGCTGATGAACGACAACCACGTCTTCCCCGCATGCACCTTCATCGTCGGTCTCCCGCAGGAGACGGAAGACGACGTCCTGAAGACGATCGAGCTCATCGACGACCTCTGGGAGTTCAAGGGCCTCCTCGTCCCGATGTTCTTCGTCCCTCTCGGGCATCTCAAGTCCCGTGACTGGTTCCGTCGGGACATGCTCAGCCCGGTCCAGGAGGAGCTGCTCAAGCGGGCGCTCAGCCATGGGATCCGGCAATCGAAGAGGTTGCTCAACGACTTCTTCGACTGGGAAGGGGCTCACACCCGAGCCTACCGCGCAGCGTTCCGGGCATTCGTCGGCTTCCTTGATTTCACCGCGAAGACACGGGACCTGTGGAGCCCGCCGGCCCATCCGGGCCGCCCGATGGAAGACCCGAACCTGCACCCGGAC
>JAJYUO010000106.1 GCA_021792485.1 Thermoplasmata archaeon | reverse complement strand
ATCTAAATCGTCGATCGAGATCTGCGGAACGGGGTCGGGCGTTCCGTCGATGGTCGACCCCGGGGGGAGGCTGTCCGGTGGAGAGAGGAGCACGGGGCGACCGTCGATCTCGGTCGCGAGGAGCATCCCTTGACTGGTCTTGCGGCGGATCGTGCGGTGCGCGAGGTTGGCGAGAACCACGATCCGTCGGCCGATGAGCTCCTCGGGCGCGTAGGCGTCCCGGATCCCCGCAACGATCGTCCGCGGGTGCGGTTCGCCGAGGTCAACGGTGAGGAGGAGAAGGCGGTCGGCCTCGGGATGGGGTTCGGCGACCCGAACGATTCCCACCCGGATGGCGAGCGGGGGCGGCGCGGCAGGATCCAAAGCCGCCGCGGGGACGATAGAAGAGCTCGACGGAGGAGGACCTCGAGGGAACAGGGGGACGACGGGGCCCAGGGCCTGGCCGAAGGGGGGGGGTCGCAGCGCCTCCGCCCAGCTGCCCGAGCCGAGCGGGTCGTCGAACCCGAGCATCGTCAGGATGCGCTCGGACGTCGTCGGCAACGTCGGGGCGAGCCAGGTGGCGATCGCCCTCAACCGCCAGATCGTCTCGTAGAGCACCGTCGCCTGATCGGCCGGCGCGAGGTCCCATGGCTTCGCCTCATGGAACGCTCGGTTCGCCTCCCGCACCTCTTCCAGCGCGAGGTCGAGCGCCTCCTTTAGGTGGACCGCCTCGTACTCCTCCTCGATACGGGTGTGCGCGCCGGTCAAATGGGAACCACCTCCGCCCGTCACGGTGGGGCTCCAGTCCGCGCGGGGCGGCGGAATCCGGTTCGCGTGCTTGTCGCGGACGAGGACGAGCGTGCGTTGGACGAGGTTACCGAGCTGGTTCGCGAGGATCTCGTCGCGCAGCCGCTTGAACTCCTCGGCGTCGAAGTCGGTGTCATGGTTCTGGGGAGCGAGAAGCGCGGCGTAAAACCGCACAACGTCGACCGGGTACCGGTCCAGTAGAGAGGGGAGGAAGACATCGAGTTCCCTCATCCGCGACTTCGAGACCTTCTGACCTCCGAGGTTCATCCATTCGTTCGCGGGCACGTCGTACGGGACATGCAAGCCTCCCGCGCCGAGGAGCATCGCGGGCCACTCGATCGTGTGGTGGAAGCGGTTGTCCTTCCCGATGAAGTAGTACTGACGGACCGGCTCCCGCGCGTCCCAGAACCTGCGCCATGCATCCGGTCGCCCGATCCGGATCGCCCACTCCTTCGCGGCAGAAAGGTAGCCGATCAGCGCCTCGAACCAGACGTAGAAGACCTTTCCCTCGTATCCGTCGAGGGGAATCGGAACCCCCCAGTCGAGATCGCGCGTGATCGGAGTCGGGTGGAGCCCTTCGGCGAGGAAGTTCTCCGCGACCCGCCGAGTGCCCGGCCGCCAGTGCGGCCGCGCGTCGACGAACTCCGCGACGGCGCTCTCGAGCTTGTCGAGCTCGAGATAGAAGTGCTCCGAGGGCCGGAACTCGGCCGGCGTGCCGCACAGCGCGCACCGGGGAGAACCGAGCTGCCGGATGTTGATCGGGCGGCCGCAGCGATCGCACTCGTCTCCCCGGGCGTCCGGAAACCCGCAATGGGGGCAGGTTCCGAGCGCGTACCGGTCGGGCAGGAACCGCCGATGGTGCGGGCAGTACGGTCCTTCCTCCGTACGGCGCCGGATGTACCCGTTCTCCAGGAGGGCGAGAAACATCTCATCGACCGTGCGTGCGTGGTTCGCGGTGTGCGTGTCGGTGTAGAGATCGAACGCGATTCCAGCACGGGTGAACGTCGCCTTGTGGACCTCGTGGAAGCGACGCGCGACGGCTTCGGGCGTCGTGCCTTCTTCTTCCGCCCGGACCAGTAGGGGAGTGCCGTGCATGTCGGATCCCGACACCATCAGAACGTCGTCGCCCTTCAGGCGATGATACCGAGCGAAGATGTCGGCGGGCAGATACGTGCTCGCGAACTGCCCGATGTGGATCGGCCCGTTGGCGTAGGGCCAGGAGACTCCCACAAAAATCCGCGGCATCCCTCCCTCCGACCGGGGCGAGGCCCGCGACGGCAAAAAGTTGCTCCTGGAGCGCCGCGTCGCGCCCTTTATGGAGGAGCCCGGGTTCGATGCGCCGTGGCAGAACCGGCAGCTCCGCTCGATCGACCGCGGGTCGAGGCGGCGGACCGCGAGCTCGGCATCCGACACCCGGTGCTCCGCCACGGATTCGTCGCGCTCATCGACTACATGGGCAACGACGACGCCATCGTCCAGGCGGCGCGCGTCTCCTACGGAAAGGGAACCAAGACCGCCCGCGACGACCGGGGCCTGCTCCGCTATCTGATGCGCCACCAGCATACGACGCCGTTCGAGATGGTCGAATACAAGTTTCTCGTCCGGCTCCCGATCTTCGTGGCGCGGCAGTGGGTCCGGCACCGAACCGCGTCGCTCAACGAGGTCAGCGCTCGGTACTCGGTGCTCGAAGACGAATACGAGATCCCCCCGGCCGAGGAAATACGACATCAATCGACCCGGAACCGACAGGGCCGCGGCGATCCCCTGCCGCCCGAGATCGTGAGCGCCTTCCAGACGGATCTCGAGCGGGTCTCGAAGGATGCATATGCCTCCTACCAGCGCGCCCTCGACGCGGGCGTCGCCCGCGAGACCGCGCGCCTCCTCCTTCCCGTGGCCTACTATACCCAGTGGTACTGGAAGACGGACCTCCACAACCTGTTCCACTTCCTCTTGCTCCGCCTCGACCCCCATGCCCAGGAGGAGATCCGCCTCTTCGCCGCCGAGGTCGACCGGCTCGCGCGGCTCGTGTGCCCGGTCGCCTTCGAGGCATTCGAGGAGTTCCAGTTACGGGGCCTCACCCTGACCCAACGCGAGCAGGTGGCCGTCCGGGAGCTGCTCGAGGGCCGCTCCGTGACGGAGGCGTGCGCCCACGCCGGTCTCAAGCTCGCGCGCCCGGACGGCCAACCTCTCAAATCCGGCGAAGGGCCCGAGTTCCTCGGGAAGCTGGAACGCCTGCGCCGCGCGCGCTGAGCGACCGAGGAACCGCGATGCGCGCGCGGGCCGTGGCGCGTCAGAAGCGGGGCTCGTCTCCTCCTTCGAGCGTGAAGCCGGGGCGTGGGAGGAACTCCGGATACGATGGAGGAAACCGACGCGGATCGACCGGCGCGAGCCTCTCGGACGGGCGGCCCGAGGGCCCTTCGATCAGGAGGTCGGCCAGCCGATCGGCCGCGCCGCCGGCCCGCATGACGCCGTAGCCGTTGAATCCGACGATCGCATACAACCCGCGATCAGGATCGATCGCCCCAACGTGGGGGCGACGGTCGGGGGTCGACGTGCACACCCCGGCCCACGCTCGCACGAGCTCAGAGCTCCCCCACCCCGGGAGCCGGCGGTGGATGCTCTCGGCAAGGTGGCCGAGGAACGCGGGATCGCCGGTCGGGATGAAGTGGTCGGGATCGGCCGGGACCCGCTCGGTCCCGTCGCCGGCGAGGACCCGGCCCGGGCCCTCGGGGCGAAAGTAGATGTCGGTGTCGAGATCGTGACCGCTCGGGAACGTCTTTGGCGGGGACGTCGGTGGACGGAGGAGCGCCGCCTGCACCCGGTACGGCACCAGAGCGATCCGCTGGCCGAGAGCCCGCACCATCGCCGCCGACCACGCGCCGGCGGCCACGATCGTCGTCCGGGCTCGGATCCTCCGGGCGCCCGCGCGCAGTTCGACTCCCTCGCCGTCGGCCCATAGCTTTCCCGGACCGTCCCCGAACCATACTTCGGCCCCATGGGATCGAGCTTCAATGAGGTAGGCGTCGGTGGCGGCGCTGGGGGTCACCACGGCATCCGCGGTTCCCCTGAGCCCGACGAGGACGTCGTCGAAGCGGCCCCACGGGAACGCGGAGGCGAGCTCCTCGGGACCGACGCGATCCACCGAGACGCCCCAACCGCGCAAGCGGCGGTAGGCGACGTCGATCGCCTCGGCGGCGAGCGGGTTCGACGTCCACCGGAGGAACCCGTTGCGAACGAAATTCATCTCCGGGTGGCGCCGCGAGAGTTCGGCGTACTCTTGGGCGGTCGCCCGAGCGACCTCGACGTCCCACGCGTTCCACTGCTGGTCGGTGACGATTCCCGCGGCGCGTCCGCTGGCGCCGGCGTTCGGCGTCCGGGCCTCGTAGAGAAGGACCCTGCGCTCTCCGCGACGCGCGAGATGGTAGGCCGTCGCCGCACCGGCAATGCCGCCGCCGAGTACGAGAAAATCGAATCGCTCGGAAGTCGGCACGGAACGCCGAGGATCGGGCGGTTAATAGTCCGGCTTGGCGCGCTCGTACGCCGCACGCAGCGAATTGGTATCGACGTGTGTGTAGATCTGGGTCGTCGCGACGGAGGCATGGCCGAGGAGCTTCTGGATGTAGCGGATGTCGCAGCCGCGGGCGAGCAGCGCGGTCGCCAGCGAGTGGCGGAGCATGTGCGGCGTGACCCGACGCTCGATGCCGGCCGAGCGCGCCGCCGAGCGCACGACTCGCTCGACCGTCACCGGCCCGACGGGGAAGAGGCGCGGGCTCGCTTCCCCCACCGTCGCTCGGGCGGCGAGGTACCGATC
>JAJYUO010000005.1 GCA_021792485.1 Thermoplasmata archaeon | reverse complement strand
CGAGCCGAAGACCGTGTCGTTGGCCGAGTACCTGAAGACGAAGCGCTTCGACGTCATCCCGATCTCGACGCTCGAGCAGATGAGCTACGCATCCAACTTCCTCTGCCTGAAGGACCGCCACATCCTCGCGGTCGAGGTCGAACAGGAGATCGACCGGGTGCTGACGACCCTCGCCCAGAGCGCCCGGGCGGATCCCCGTCGCTACGGGGGGCTGCTCCGACTGGCGCGCAAGGAGCGTGCGGAGCTGAACGAACGCAACGAGTTCTTCCCGCACGTGGCCGCGCTGCGCGATCATGGGGTCGAAGCCACGCCGCTCAGCCTGCGCGAGATCACGGGCGGATACGGCGGCGCGCACTGCATGACGTGCGTGCTCAAGCGGTAGAGCCGGCGGGCGGAGCGCCCTTCTCGCGCGGCCGAACGGCACGTCGATCGAGGCGTTCGGCCTTCCAAGGCGTCGCCCGGGTCCCCGCACGCTTTATACCGTGCCGAGGTCCCGCCCCCGCGCACCGATGCCGTTCCCCGAGGCCGTCCACCGCCTGCTGGACAAGAAGATCTGCATGAACTGTTCGGCGCGGAACCCTCCGAAGGCCGTGCGGTGCCGAAAGTGCGGATACAAGGGCCTGCGGGTCAAATCCCGCGAGCGGTCGGGAAAGACCCAGTAAGCGGCCCCATCAGGCGGGTGCCGCATCGGTTCGCTCTTCGCGCAGCTCCCGCTCGAGCTGGACGCGCTTCGCGATCAGGAAGCGGAGGTTCGCCATTCCGTCCCTCCAGCTCGACAGCTTCGGCGCCCCCCATCGCTCTCGGTAGGGGATCGGCACCTCGGTGGCGCGCAGTCCGTGGATCAGCACCTCGATCTTGATCTCCTCGCTGAGCTGCATGCCGCTCTGGGTGAGCCGCAGGCGGTCGAGGATCTTCCGGCGAAAGACCCACAACCCGCTCTGGCTGTCGTGCAGCGTCGCTTCCGGCAATCGCGCGACCCAACGGTGGTACAGCAGACCGGTCGTCAGGTTAAGGACCCGATTCCCGATCCGATGCTCGGTCGACATCGCCCGAGGGGCGAGATAGGCCAGGCGGTTCCCGGTGATGAAATCGAGATGTTCGCGCTCCAGCCGGCGCACCAGCCCGGGGATCGTCTCGACCGGGTAGGTCGCGTCTCCATCCGAGGTCGCGATGATCTCCCCGCTCGCGGAGGCGAACCCGGTGCGGTAGGCGCGACCGTATCCCCGACGGGGCTCGACGACGACACGAGCGCCCCGCGCGCGCGCCTCCTCGACCGTGCGATCGGTCGAGCGACCGTCGATCACGAGCACTTCCCACTCGATACGGTCGGCCGGCGCGGCGTTCCGATCGTCGGCCTCGACCGCCCCGCGGAACGTTTCGAGCACGTGGCCGATGGAACGCTCTTCGTTGAGCGTCGGGATCACGAGGCTCGCCCGCACATCCCCTCGGGAGCCGCTCTACGTTTAAACTCCTCGACGGGTGCCGGGGGGATGCCGCGCCGTCCGCGAACCCGTCGGTGGGGGAGCTTTCCCACCACCGCCGATGTCGGCATCTGGGCGCGGGGATCGACCCCGGCCGAACTGTTCGAGGCGCTCGGCTTGGGTCTCTTCGCGCTGATGACGGACCTACGGAAGGTCCGGTCCCGCGTCGAGCGCGCGGTCAGCGCCTCGGGAGAGGATCCGGTCTCCCTCGCGGTCGCCTACCTGGGGGAGCTGCTCCTGCTGGAGCAGACCGAGGGATTCGTCGCGCGCGAAATCGAGGTCCGCACGCTCGGCGAGCCTCCGACCGCGCTGATCGCAAGCGTCCGCGGGGAGACGTTCGACCCCCTGCGGCATCCGGCGGGCACCGAGGTCAAGGCGATCACGCTGCACGAGGCGCGGGTCGACCTTCCGAACGGGCGGGCGCGGTTGATCGTGGACATCTAGCGCGTCAGGGCATCTGGGCGACGATCGCGGAGAGGGCCGCTCCCGGTCGCGGCAGGCGGCCCGCCTTGCCGAGGATCCGTTCCAGCGCCGCGAACGTGACGAGCAGGTCGGGCCAGTCGGCGATCCCCATGTGTCCGATCCGGAAGATTTTGCCCGTAAGCGCCCCCTGACCTCCTTGCACGAGAACGTTGTAGTCGCGCTCGAGGGCTTTGCGGACCTGCGCGTCGTTCAGCCCATCCGGGTTCCGGACCGCGGTCACGGTGTCGGAGGCGTAGCGTGCGTCGGGAAACAGCTCGAGCCCGAGCGCCTTCACGGCGTCGCGCGCCGCCACGGCGAGCCGGTGGGTGCGCGCAAGACGGGTCTCGAGGCCCTCCTCCTTGAGAACGAGGAGGGCCTCGCGCAGCGCGAGGAAGAGCGGGACCGCGGGCGTCCAGGGAGTGTCGTTCTTGTCGAGGGCCTTGAGATGCGACGCGAGATCGAGATAGAACGTCCCCGGGTGCAGCGTCTTGACGGCACGGTCCGAGAGGTGCACAAGGCTGAGCCCGGCCGGCGCGGCAAGGCCCTTCTGGCTGCCGGCAACGATCGCGTCGATCCCCCAGTCCGCGACCGGGACCGGTATTCCGGCGATCGCGCTGATCCCGTCGACGAGGAAGAGCGCGCCGGACTTCCGGACCGAGGGAGCGAGCTGCGAAAGGTCGTTCGCGAGGCCCACGCTCGTCTCGTTGTGGACCACGCAGACCGCGTGGACATCCCCTTTCTCGAGCTCGGCGCGCGCGGCGTCGATCGGGATGTGCTGCCCCCACGGGGCGGTGAGGGTCGTGACGTCCGTCGCATAGCGTCGGACGATGTCGTCGGTCCGCTCGCCGAAATTGCCGTTCGTCAGGACGAGGGTGCGGCCCTCTTTCGGAACGAGGCCCGAATACATCGCCTCGAGTCCCGCCGTGCCGCTGCCGGACAGGATCACGGTCCGACCGGACGGACCGAAAAGGATGGGGAGCAACTCGTGGATTTCGGCGACGACGGCGTGAAAGTAGTCCCCGCGGTGGTTTAAGCTCGGCACGGTCATCGCGCGGAGCACTCGCGGATGGATGCGAACCGGACCTGCGATGAGGAACGTCGCGGTCTCCGGATCGAACGTCATCCGGGACCTCCGGGTGCGGGAACGAGAGCCGTGAGAGCCTCGCCGCGCAGCGCGCGGCGGATCTCCTCCACGACCTGGCGGCCGGCGCGTCGCTGCGCCTCGTGGGTCGATGCCCCGATGTGCGGCGTCGCGATGACCTTCGGGTGCCCGAGGAGCTCCTGGTTCGTCGGTGGCTCCGTCTCGTAGACGTCGAGGGCGGCTCCGGCGAGTTGTCCCGAGGCGAGCGCGGCGAGAAGCGCCGCCTCATCGACCAGCGGGCCCCGTGCGACATTGATGAGAAACGAGCCGCGTTTCATCCGGGCAAAGGCCGCGGCGTTGACCAGGTGGTGGTTCTCGGCGGTCGCGGCCGCATGAACGCTTACGAGATCCGATTGCGCGTACAATTCGTCCAGCGCGAGAAGCGCCGTCCCGTCCTCGGTACGAGAGACGTAGGGATCGTAGGCGACCGTGCGGACATCGAACAGATGGAGCCGGCGCGCCACCTCGCGGGCGATCCGGCCGTATCCGATGAACCCGACCGTCCGGCCGGCGAGCTCCCCCCCGCGCGTACCACGCTCCCAGCGCCCGGCCTTCGCGCCCGTGACCGACGGCCAGAGCTCGCGCACGAGCATTAGCGCGAATGCGACCGTGAGCTCGGCGACGCTCGTCGTGGCGGCGGTCGGAGCGTTCACGACTCGGATCCTCCGCGCCGCCGTCGCCGCCAGATCGACGTTGTCGACCCCCACTCCGGCGCGGGCAACGAGTTCCAGGTGCGGGGCGCGCGAGATCAGCTCGGCCGTGACCTTCGTACGGCTCCGCACGACCAGGGCCCACGCGCCGCCGATGGCCGCGTTCAACGCCGACGCGCTCGAGGAGGCGTCAACGACCCGGCACTCCTCGTCCTTGAGCAGGTCGAGCGCTCCCGGATCAATCGGGTCGGCGAGAACGATCGTGCGATGCGGGCCCGGCACACCCGGGCGACGGGACGGGGGACGAAAAGCGCTTGCGGTGGGGCGCGGCTCCTAACGGATCTTCGGGACCGGGGTGTGTTCGAGCGCGGACCGCACGATGTCGATGCCCCGCGTTCCCCGGATCCAGGGCTCGGGTCGGACGGTGATCCGGTGGGCGAGCGCCGGTCCGGCGATGGCCTTGACGTCGTCCGGCAGGACGAAGTCCCGCCCGCGGACCAAGGCTTGCGCGCGCGCGGCGCGCGCGAGCCCGAGCGAACCTCGCGGAGAGGCACCGACCTCCGCGCGGGGATCCGCGCGGGTCGCTCGGACGATCTCCACAAGGTATCCTTCCATGGAGGGGCCGAGCTCGACCTCTTCGACGGCCCGCTGCATCCGGAGGAACTCCCCGGGGGCGAGGACCGTCGGCACGACGGCCGCTTCCTGCCTTTGCTCGCCGCGGCGGCGCAGGATCTCCCGCTCCTCTTCCGGCGTCGGGTACCCCACGCTCACGCGCAAAAGGAACCGGTCGATCTGGGCCTCGGGGAGCGGATACGTTCCTTCCAGCTCGAGCGGATTTTGCGTGGCGAGCACGAGGAACGGACGGTCGAGCCGGTGCGTCATCCGCTCGCTGGTCACCTGGTATTCTTGCATCGCCTCCAGCAGTGCCGACTGAACCTTCGGCGGCGCGCGGTTGATCTCATCGGCGAGGATCACGTTCGCGAAGATGGGACCGGGCCGGAACGAGAACGTACCGTGGGCGACGTCGAGGATCTCCGAGCCGAGGATGTCATGCGGCAATAGGTCGCTCGTGAACTGGATCCGCTGGAACGAAAGCCCCAAGGCGTGGGCAAACGACTTCGCGATCAGCGTCTTTCCGAGTCCGGGAAGGTCCTCGAGAAGGAGGTGCCCGTCGGCGAGGATCCCGACGAGGATCTGATCGAGCGCCTCGTCCCGCCCCACGACCGCCGAATGGACCGCTGTGCGCACCTTCTCGATCAAACCCGAATTCACGGCGCCCTCCCCCGCGGCCACGACGCCGCGAGAGGGTCTCGCTATTTGGGCGCACGCCCGCGCCGTATCCCCCGGCCGTAACGTGTCCGCGTCACGGCAAGGCCTACGCCCTCTCGGCGGTCTGACCCCGGCCGGGGACTGTCGGACCCCGGGGTTGTCCTCACGTCATCCCGGCGGACGACCCGTCCGCACGCGGTCGAGAGGGACCCTTCGACGGGACCCGGACGCACCGTTCGGCGCGCCGGGTCGGAAGCGGCAGGGACTCCTATAGGCTTGACGCCGGAGCCTCGCGGGCCGGCTGAAGGCGGGCCAGTACGACTGCCACCAGGGCCAGCGCCGCGACCAAGAGGAGAGCGGCCACGCCGATCCGCAACTCGCCCGGCGGGATCAGGAGCCCTGCGACGAGCGCGATCGCGGCGCCCACGGCGGGGAGGGCGAGGACATCCCCGGCCCGTCGCAGCCCGCTCGCGCGCGTGGGGGACGACGCGTCCGCCACCCACACCAACGCCGAGAGGGCTGCCAAGGCGGCCAGGATTTCGGTGAGCAGGGTGATCGGCGCCGCAAGGCCGAGGTACCCCCACGCCGGGACGAGCGGGAGGAGGACCAGCGCCGAGTCGAGCCGTTCGGGCACGATCCGGATCGCCAGGGCGGTCGCCGCGGCAACTGCCGCGACAACGAGCCCGACCTCGGGTCCTGGCGCTCGGCTCAGGAGCGCGAACGCGACCATGACGGCGGTCGCCGCGGCGAAGCCCCACCAGCCCGCCCGCGCCCAAGCGAGCCGAACGCGATCCCGAGAGGGACTCACGTGTGCCTCCGAGCGTACATCCCGTGGTGGAGGAAGGCCGTGAACCCGGCCAGGGACCAGTACTCGTTCCAATCGATCACCGGAGCCTCGCTCCAGGCCCGCGCGACCTGCTGACGCCGGTAGAGACGAACGATCCGAGTCACGACCGCCCGGTCCTCGGATAGGGGCGGGGCGATCGCGAGCTGGGCGGGAATCGGCGAGGGGCTGAGCACGATCGTCGGGTACCCGCGCCGGCGTAGATGGACGATGAGCTGCGACGCGCTCTCATCCGCGAGAGGACTGACGAGGATCGTCGTGGTACCGGGGGTGATGGTGCGCCGGAGCCCGACGGCGCCCCGCTCGGCCGGAGCCGCCGTGTCGGCAACGCGCGCCGCGATCAGCGCGTCGCGCAATCGAGAACGGTGCGAGCGCCCGGCGCCCAAAGGAACCGTCTGAACGAACTCCCCGAAGACCGCAAGACCGACTCGCATCTTTTCGCGGAGAAACGCATCCGCGATTCCGATCGCGGTCGCGCGGGAGACCCCGAAGAGCTCCCGATCGATCTGGCGGCCGAGCGAGCTGGGCCGCGCGTCCAGGTAGAGCAGCACGTCGCCGGTCCTCTCGAGCGAGAACTCGTTGACGTAGCGGGCCCCTGTCCGTGCCCAGGCCCTCCAGTTCGTCCCACGCCACGGATCCTCGGCGCGCGCGGCGCGTACTCCGTAGAACTCGCCGGCTTCTCCTAGGGTGCGCGAGCGGCTCTCGCCGGGCAACGCGATCGTTCGCTGCAATCGGAGTCCCCCGAGACGGCCGACCTCGGGCGGATATCGCTCGATCGTCAATGGGGATCCTTCGACGCCCAGCGGCCGCCCGGCCAATCCCACGGCATCGCGCCACTCCACCCGCGGAAGCTCGATGGAAAGGAGCGCCGGCGCCGGTGCCATCCACTCGGCTCGGAAGCCCATCGAGCCGGACTCGGGGGTGCATCGGAACGGGGCGAGCTCCCGGAGTTCGGGAGGGCATGGGAGCGAAACTTCGAGCTCCCGGGGATGAAGGCCGGGCGGTACGGCGATCGTCCCTTCGATCGTCACCGCGCCGGCCTCGCCGCTGTCCCTCCAGGAGATCCGAAGCGGTTCCGAGCCGGCGGGAGCGGCGAGGAGTGCGGCGATCGGAGCGAGGAGGAGCGGCACCGCTCCGAACAGGGGAACGGGGTCGCGCGCCGCCACTCCGGCCGCGATCAACGTAGCCGCACCTGCGTAGCAGACCCACGACCGAGCCGTGAGGCGGAGCCCGGCCGATCGAGATGCGTTCATCCGCGTTCGCCTCCTTCGATGCGATCGAGTCGCGCGACGACGTAGGAGCGGAAGTCCGATCGCGAAAGGTGCGTGACCCTCCGCAACTCATCCGCCGGGATCGCGGGAGGGTCCGGATGGGACGAGGACCGCTCGAGCGAGTCCAGCAGGAGGAGCAGGCCCTCCCGCTCGAGAGGTCCGCCGCGCAGAGCGACCTCGATGCGGCGAGCGCTCAAGGGAGTCGTCTCAGGCTCGGATTCCTCGGACGGGTCGGCCCTTCCATCAACGGGGATCCGCTCGAAGTAGTACCCCGCGCCACCCACGCTCGCGAGGATGATCGCCACGGTCGCAGCACCGATCTCCACCGGCAGGTTCGCAGCGGCATAGATGGCCAGCCCGCCGGCCCCGATCGCGATCCCGAAGGCGGTCGCAACGCGCGCAGAGATCACGGAAGGGCCCGAGGTTGGCTGAGGTCCTCGATCGCTTCGGCGAGCGCGGCTCGAACCCGCTCGACGTCCGTACGATCGATCGGGTGGGAAGAGTACCGCGCTAGCTCAAAGGCGCGCGTAATCGCCATCGCGCTCTCGCCCTGCACGCCGAGAGGCAGCAGGTAGAGCCGCCGGATCTCCTCCGGGGTGGAGCTCTCGAGCCCCGGGGCCATCGGCTCGATGCGCTGGAGGAGGCGGGCATACAGAGCGATCAGCACCTCGCGAAGATCGGCGTTGGGGCGGTCGATCGCCTCGGCGGCTTCCGCGAAGGCGGACCGGGCCGCCGCACGGTCGCTTGGACTCACCTTCTTTTGGTGCCGTTCAAGAGGGACGAGCCGGGCGATGGCGAACCCCGCTCCGACCAGCGCTAACGCCGCGATGGCGTAGAAGATCCAGTACGGGAACGCGATCGCGAACAGGCCAGAGCCGGCGCCGGTCCCGTTCGTTCCGTTCGTCTGCGACGTGACGGTCTGGTTCGCGGCTGTCGAGTTCGCGCCGCCGGGAGCCACGCCAAGGGGGAGTACCGTCCCGCCCCCGACGAAGCGGAAGATTGCGATGAACGCGACGACGACGAGGATGCCGATCAGGATCGAGACGATCGTCCGGGTCGGCACCGGGACCGAGCCGCTGCTCCAGCGCTCCCAGGTCCAGAGCGCGACGGCGCCGAGCAGCAGGGCCGCGAGGGTCCACGCGACGATCGTTCCCGCGAAGTAGAATGTAGGGCTGCCGGTGGAACTCGAGGAGGGGAGGGGCCCGGTCAAAAATGCCGCGGCGGCCCCGACCAGCAGGGCGACGGCCAGCACCGCGATCCAGAGCGCGGAACGTGCCGGGCGGAGGGTCGGCGGCGTCGACACGCCCAGTACTAGCGCGGGGCCCCGATAAGCGTCGTTGCCCGTGGTCTATCTGAGAAACGCGGGCGCGGCTCGGGCTGGTGCTCCTCCGTCCACGGCTTCGACTTCGCTCGGGTCGGCGGGCCGTAGGAAGTAGAAGCCGCGTCGCTCATGCTCGGTGCTCACGATCGCGAAGTCGTCCACGACGTAGTGCAGGTCGTAGGCTGCGCGGAAGGCGTCGCGGACCGCGTGACGCCACCGCCACAGGCCCTTTGGCTCGTGCTGCCGCACGAGCTCGATATCGAAGGGGATCTCGAGGTGGGCCGAGGGTCCGGTCGGTTCGGCGACCTCCGTGGGCAGGCGGATCCCGCTCTCGCCGGGCTCGGTGCGGATGACGGAGGAGCTCGACATCCACCGAGCGTGGTCCTCCTCCTTCGTGGGGAACCTGCCGTCGAGCCGCGCTAGCACGGTGGGGCTCGTGATCGCCCAGGTGAGCTGCACCCGGTCGGTCTCGAGGTCCTGGTTCGCGGTGTCGTCGAGCCGACCGTAGTAGTGCGGGAAGTAGGACGTCGGTCGTCCGCCGAGGCGGCGGATGTTGAGCATCGCGTTGCGGCTCCGCAGAGGATCGAACGTCCAGCGGATTTCCTCGAGGCCCATCGCGAGGACCTCTTCGCGCTGGTACTCCTTCAACCGACGGCCGACGTGATGGTTCTGGTACTCCGGCCGGACGGCGGTCATGTGGGAGTAGTGGTAGAGACGGCGACCGTCCCAGCCGAGAAAACCGAGGGCGAACCCGACGAGGTGGATGTCGACGAACGCCCCCAGGACGAGACCGCCGTTGTCCTGAACGGCTCGCTGGAGCGGAACGGTCAGCGCTCCTTCGGGGCCGGAACCGAACGCCGCGCTCTGGACCTCCTCCAGCTGGCGAAACTCCTCGGGCTTGCCGAGACGACGGAACCGGAGGGGGTCCGCCTTCCTATCCGGAGAGGTCACCCCCGGCGCACCGGGGGGAGCTACTTAACCATCGGGCACGCGCACTAACGGCGCACCCGAAATTCCGCGCACTTGTCCAGGTAACGCGTGTGGTCGTCCGGTGTGAGGTCCCACAGGAGTTCTTCCAGCTCGGGAAGGTTCCGCAGGAACTCGGCCTTGCTCTTCGATCGCATCAGCTGCTCGAAGCGGTTCCGGGCGACGAGGTACGCCCCCACCAGATAGGCTCCGATGATCAGGACGATCGGGCCCACGATCGCGAAGGCGAGGTTGTAGTTCACGCCCCCCCGACCGGTCTCGTTCGTGTAGTAGTCGATGGCGGAGAACGGCCAGACGCCCCCGAGAGGACTGAACGATGCGAAGGCGAGGATGCAGAGAGCCGCGCCGACCGCGAGGACCGCCGCCGACAGCGGGAACCGATAGGTCCGGAACCAGAGACGGGCCGAGAGAAGCCGCTCCGACGACGAACGCGGGGAGGATGCCTCGGCCATCGGGCCGAGGGAGGGCGTGCTCGATATGAACTTAGCCGGGGCCCCGACGTGGGCCGATGGCCCCCCGGAGGCGGCGGACGGGGACTACCCCTGGCGCGTGTAGCGGCTCGGGATCTTCGTGCCCGATCCCGGTCCCGGGGGCAGGGGGCGAATCCGCTCGAGCATGGGGCGCAGGCGCGCGTAGAGATAGAGCGCGCCGACCAAGGCGATCGCCGCGGCGACGCCGCCGACCAACGGCCCGGCGAAGACGTTGAACCCCACGAGGAACAGACCCACGGCGAGGATCAGACCCCCCGACACCGGCCCGCCGCTGGTCCTGCCGGCCGTCGGATCGGCGGGGAGTGAGAGGAGGGCCGACGTCACGAACAACCATAGGATGGCGAGCGACTCTAGACCCACGACCGTCGCCCCCGGAACGGTGACCGAGCTCTGCAGATACTGCGCCACGAGCCCCGTGATGATGAGCCCGGCGAACCCGGCCCGAAGTCCGAGAGCGTAGAAGGGAAACGAGGGACTGTGGCCCCAGTACTGCGTTCGCTGGACAGCCCACTGGGCAATCTCCGTGAGCACGACGACGACCACCAGGTAGACCAGCGTCGGGTACAGCGTTCCCGCGGAGAAGAACGAGAGATAGAATAGGAACGGCACGACCAGCACGATCCCGATGAACAGCCCCGCCGTGTAGGCGAAGATCTCCCGCCGCTCGTCGAACCGGTTCTCCGTAACCGCAGGGGTCGCGTAGTGGCCGAGCTCCCACATCACATAGACCGCGGTCAGGATGATCCCGACCCCCGCGGCGATCGTGAGGGAGAACGCGACCGTCACGGTCCGTCGATCCTCCGTCCCGCCGATAGAAATCCCGTGTGGCCCAGCATGTCGAAGCTGGGTCGCGTGCCTCCCTCGCCCACGTGCAGACCGCGCTCGATCGTCTCCAGGGACTGCACTTCGTCTAGGGCGAGCTCGCGCATCGTTCGGATCGTGCGCTCAAGCTGGTTGTAGGTGGGCGTGTAGGCCACGATCCAGCCCCCGTAGCGTACCGCCCGATGGGAAGCCCCCAGCGCCGCCCATGGTTCGGGCAGATCGAGCACGATCGCGTCCAGATGCTCTTCGGGCCACCCGTCCTTTGCCACATCGCCCTCGATCCAGCGAACGCGCGCTCCCAACCCGGATCGCTCGACGTTCTCCTTCGCGAGTCGGATCGCTTCCGGCCGGCGGTCCATCGAGAGCACCGCGCCCGAAGACCCGACGGCGAATGCGAGGGCGGTCGTCAAGGCACCGCTACCGGAACCGGCTTCCCCGACCCGATGCCCGGGCGCGACCGACGCGAGCGAGAGAATCCGGGCGCAGTCCTTCGGCGTGACGATCTGCGCCCCGCGGGTCATTGTCGCAAACAGATCGGAGAGGCTCGGGCGCACCACGCGATACGACGTACCGAGCCAATCGACCGACCCTCCGGGAGGAGCCCCTAGCTGCGAGGTAAGGTCGATCAGCCCGGCGTCCCCGAGTCGGATGGGGCCGCGGGCGAGTCGCAGGACGAGCGGCGGATCCCCCACGCGCTTGAGCACCAGGGCGTCCCCTTCACGCCACACGTCCTCGGGCATTCCGGTCTCGAAGCGACGAGCGGCTACCTCTATTAGACACTCCGTGACCCGCGCGCCCCGATCGCTCCGGCGGTAGCCTCCGTCGGAGGAACCCGACCTCGAGACGGGGCACGGTTCGGGCCCGGGAGCCGCGGCGAGAGGCCTTTTGTATGGATGCCACTCATCGCGTGCCCGCTGCGGGCATAGTGTAGTCTGGTTATCACATAGGCTTGCCAAGCCTATAACCCGGGTTCAAATCCCGGTGCCCGCACCCGTCCTTCGGATCGACGATCGTCGCATGCGATGACCCCACGGCGCTCCCGCGGAAGGGGGGGGGATCGCGCGGCTATATTCCGGCGGTGGTTGGTCGCCTCGATAGGCCCGGCTCGTTCCGGTGCGGAACGGCCGCTCAGATGCTCTCGGAGGAAGCACGAACCCCATGCATCGTGGCATCGAGGTCGGCATCTATCTACGGCCGGGCTTGGCCGACGACAACTTCATCGCTCAGTCTCTCGGCAACCTCGCCGCGTTCCGCCTCGCGGCACAGCGCCATGAGCACCTGACCTGGCAGGTGCTCCGGGTCCAGGGTTCGGGGTCCCACCACTTCCGGATCGTGCTAAGGCATCCGGATCGGGTACTGGATCTCGGGTTCAAGTCCGACCTCGAAAGGATCCTCGAAGAGCTCTCCCACGAGTCCGTCGAGGACCTGCACCGACGGCTGGACGAGGCCGTGCGCGACGGGCTGCGCATCGTTCCGCTCCGTCATGTCCAGGAGGAGGTCGACTTCTGGCAGGATGACTTTTGGACCGCGCTCGGAGGGCCCCCGGGTATCGCTCCGCCGGGCTCGTTTCCCTGACTCGAAGCGCAGGGATTGGAGGCTCGCGAAGTCGCCCCCTCGTTGTGATCGGGAGGGCGGAATACCGGTAAACGGGCCGCTGCCGGGATCCGGGGACCGGGCCCGTGCGGATCGGGTACCCGTTCCGAACGTGCTCCTCCCACGCTACCGGCCGCGGCATCCGCCGGGGCCACGGGTACCCGGCAGCTCTCCGGGGCATTGGAGCCCGCACCGAGAGCCGTCAGCGCCCGGGGGAAACTCCCATCCACCGCTGGAACTTTCTCAAATTCTCCTGAGATCCCATCACCAGGATTTCATCACCCGGCCGGAAGGCAAACGATTGCGGAGGGTTGAGCACCGTGTGGAATTCGCCACTCGCGTCCCGGCGTGCGTACCCTACCACGAGGCAGTCGGAGGCGGCCCGCGCGAGCCGCTCCGCTTCGCTCAGCGACTCGGACGATATCGGTGTATTCTCGCTCAGAGGGAATTCGGCGATGTCGACGCCGTAGCTCGCGGTCGTCAGGTTCTCGAACGCGTTCGCGACGTCGGGCTTGAGCGAAGCGTTCGCGAGCAGGCGACCGCCCATTTCGGCGGGGCTCGTGACGTAGGTGACGCCGGCGAGGAGGAGGGTCCGCTTGAGCTCGGAGCGATTGACCGAGACGACGAGCCGGGCGTTGGGAGCGGCAGTGCGCACGGCGAGCGCGGTAATCAGGTTCGACGTGTCGTCGGTTGTGCAGACGATGACCGCGCGCGCGGTCGAGACCGATACGCGGTCGAGCACCTCCCGCTCGCCGCTCGTGTAGTACGTGACAAAGAGACGGTCCTCGCTCGCGAGCGACCGGATGTTCGGCACCTCATCCGCGTCGTTCGTCACGACGGCGATCTGCTGGCGGGTCGCGAGGAGCTCGCGGACGGCCGTGCGGCCGGTCGACCCGTAGCCGATGACGACCGTGTGGCCCTTGAAGTCGGTGCCCAGGATCCCCATAGATCGGTTGTGGGAGGTCTCCGTTACCACGCTGATGATGATAGATATTAGGTAGGCGACCAAGAAGACCGCAACGAGGATCACGACGATCGTGAACGCGCGGGTGTACGCGGTCGTGGGAACGACGTCCCCGTAGCCGACGGTCGATATCGTGATGACCGCCCAATAAAACGACGTGAACGGGTCGTGGCCGTCGTACTCGAAGTAATTGAACCCGGCCGCGGCCGCGACCAGGAGGCTCGCGTAGGCCAGCAGGAACTTCCAGAGGCGGCGCAAGAGCAGCCGGTAGTAGTCCACAGCCGGGTGCGCCACGCGGACCCTACTCCGTTCAGGTCTAATTGGCTGACGATTCGCACAGACAAACCGGACGAGCCTACCAGGACGGGGTGCTGGGAGCGCCCCGCCGGCCCGAGCAAACCGTAAATACCCTACCTTGGGTGGGCGACCCTCTGATGGCCGCGAGCCTGCGCGGCCCTGAGGAGTTGGCCGTGCCGTCGACCCCCAAAAGCCAACCCAAAGGACCGGAACAGTTCACCCGCTTCGAGCGTGCCCGGATCCTGGGCGCGCGGGCGCTGCAGGTCTCCTTGGGAGCCCCGATCCTGATCGATGTTCCCGCCGAGCTCGTCGATCCGGTGGAGATCGCCGAGCGCGAGTTCGACGCGGGCGTGATCCCGATCGCGGTCCGTCGAGTCCGCACGGAATAAGCGGGCTCACACTCCGGCGTCGTCGAGCGCGCGGGCGCACGCGCACGTCGGCGGGTGGGCGAGCGCAGGGATCAGGTTCGAAAGAAGCCGCTGCATCCGCTCGACGTTGCTCGACGTGACCCGGAGGATTTCCCCGAGCTCGACCGGCCGATCGGCCCAGACATCGAAGTCGGTGACCATCGCCAAGCACGCATAGCAAGTCCCGCGCTCCCGCGCGAGCGTGACCTCGGGCACCAGGGTCATCCCGATGATGTCGGCGAACGTTCGGAAGAACTTCGACTCCGCGCGGGTGGAGAACCGGGGTCCCTCGACGCACACGTACGCCCGCTTCTCGGAGAAGGGGATCCCGAGCCGGTCGCCCGTCGCCTTCGCCGCCGAAAGGAGATCAGGGCAGAACGGGTCGGCCAGACTGACGTGCATCACGCGCCCGCCGTCGTAGAAGGTCGTGGGGCGGCGTTTCGTGAAGTCGATGAACTGGTCAGGGAGCACGAAGGTGCCGGGCGGCAGATCCTCGCGCAGCGATCCCACGGCGCTCACGGTCACAATCGCCTGGGCTCCGAGGCCGATGAGCGCGTCGACGTTGGCTCGGTAGTTCACCATGTGCGGAGGGATCGTGTGGCCCGGGCCGTGCCGGGGCAAGAAGAGAACTCGGACGCCTCCGACCGTTCCTTCCTCGATCGGTCCGGAAGGGGGACCCCACGGAGTGCCGATCCGGTGGCGATCGGTCGGGCCGTTCTCGAAGATACCGGTGACCCCGGATCCACCGATGACGGCGATCGTGGTCCGGGCCGAGTCGCTCACGGCTCCCCCGCATCGTGGAGAGGAGGGAGTTCTCGGTAGCGTGCGTGCACCCGGGCGAGCACAACCTCGCCCCGGGTCCGCTCGAGCAGCGAGCGCGCGGTGTCCTGCTTCGGTTTCAGCGGCACGATCGCGCGCGTGGTATCGAATCGCATTAGAGTTTGGTATAGGTGTTCCATCAAGCGCACGGATGCCTCGGCCGCTGCGAGGTCATCCGCGGCGAGCTGCAGCAGCGCGCGCCGGCGGACCTCGCCGACGACGTCGCCAAGGCCGAGAAGGTACGGTTCCGGCTCGACCCCGAGGTCCGCAAACGACGGGAGCGTCTCGCCCCGGACGATCGCCCGGAGGAGGAGGGCTTCCACCGCCTCCTGGATCGCGTCTCGGGCGAGACCGGTTTCGGAGCCTCCCGCCGCCCGGGTGAGGCGGGCGAGCGTGCGAAGGCGCCGACCGAGCCGTTGGGCGTCCTGTTCGGTAGGCCTTCCATCATGGAGCCCGATCATCACGGCCTGGGCGCCCCGGCGCAGGGTGCGTGCGTCGGCGTGGATCCGCTCGCGGCGGGCCTCGCGTTCGGAGAGATGGGCCTCGATCGCCCGAACGGTGGCATCCGGGACCTCCGGCGTCCGGGATGTCCTAGCGATAGAGCGTGAACCGCGACTCATCGTTGCCTCCGTCCAACAAGCCGAGTCGGACCCCCGCGTCGATCCATCCGTGAGCGTAGCTCACAGCCGCGAGCGCCCGCTCCCGGTCTCCGGTGCGCTCGAAGTGCTCGGCGTCGGCGAAGTAGGCACGCGCCATCCCGAGTATGTCGTCGGCCGCCGTGACGAGGAACGAGCGCGATGGCGGAGCGGGCGTCACGCGCGCGAGCGCCTCTCGGGTCACGCGCAAGTACTTGGTCAATAGGTCCGGGTCGCTCACGACGATCCGTCCAGGGCGGCCGAGCCGATAACCCCCGCGCCGCGGCTCAGCCCTTGGGGACCTTCTCCCAATCCTTCAGGAATCGGGCGAGGCCGATGTCGGTGAGGGGGTGCTGGACGAGCTTCTCCATCACCGGGTAGGGCATCGTCGCGATGTGGGCCCCGAGCTTCGCCGCCTCGAGCACATGGATCGGATGCCGAACGCTGGCAACGAGGATCTCGGTCGAGAAACGATAGTTCGAGTAGATCGTGACGATGTCCCGGATGAGGTCCATGCCGACGTCCCCTTGGTCGTCCAAGCGGCCGATGAATGGGCTCACGTAGGCCGCGCCGACCTTGGCGGCGAGCAACGCCTGGTTCGCGCTGAAGACGAGCGTCATGTTGACCCGGGCCCCCTCGCTCGCCAGCGTTTTCGTCGCCTGCAGGCCCGCGGCGGTCATCGGTACCTTGACGTAGATCGAAGGGTGAACGTCCCGTAGGTGCCGGCCCTCGCGGACCATCCCCTCGACATCGGTCGCGACGACCTCCGCCGAGACGCTCGGCACCCCGAGCGCGCAGATCTCCCGGAGGACCTCTTCGAACTTGCGGCCCTCCTTCGCGACCAGGGTGGGGTTCGTCGTGACCCCGTCCAGGATCCCGATCTCCCACATCGTGCGAATCTCCTTCACGCTCGCGGTGTCCAAGAATAGCTTCATGGCCGTCGCGACCGAACGCAACTCCCCTACTGAACCTTGCCCCGCAGTTCGAGGAGCTCCCACGCCTCGTCCATGATCCGAGAGATCGATAGCCCGAGGGGATCGAGGCCGGATCTGCTGTCGTCGATCGGCGCGAAGACGTCGGGGACTCCCACCCGACGCACCGGGACCGGATAGTTCTCGCTCGTCGTAGCGGCGACAAGCGCTCCGATCCCCGTCTCGACCGTATGCTCCTCGAGCACCAGCATCGCGCCCGTCTCCCGCGCGGCGCGCAGAAGGGCGGGCACGTCGACCGGCTTGACGGACGCTAAGTCGAGGACACGTGCAGAGATCCCGACGCGCCGGAGTTCGTCGGCGACGGCCAGCGCCGGCGCCAAGAGGGTTCCGATCGCGACGATCGTGAGGTCGGAGCCGACCCGGAGCTCGTTCGCTCGGCCGATCGCGAACGCCCCATCCGTCACCGTGGGAAAATCTCCGCTCGCGAGGCGGACATAGGCCGGCCCGCGGAATCCGGCGACCGCGCGGATCGCGGAGCGCGTGGTGGGTGCATCTCCCGGCACGATCACGGTCATCCCCGGAAGGCCGCGCATGAGACCGATGTCTTCCATCATCGGCGGAGTTCCTCGCTCCGGATCTGCGAGGCGCTCGCGGTGGGCGCCGATGATCTTCACGTTCGCTCGGTCGCGGCACACCGAGAGCCGGATTGTGGGGTAGGACGGGCCGGCCGCGACGGACGCAAAAGTGCTTACGAACACGGTGCGCGATCCGTGCGAGAGTTCGGCGGCCCTCGCTACGATCGATGCCTCCCCCGCGCCGAGACGCATGAATCGGTCCGGGAATCTCTCGCGGAAGCGGGGGGCGCAGTTCGCCTCCGTGGCACCCCCGTCGAGCACGACGAGGTCCGGATCCGCTTCGCCGAGGATCAGCAGCGTATCGGCGAACGCATCGCGCAAGCTCTCGTTCGCGGCGCCGGGGACGGAAGCGGCCATGACACGGATCTACGCCGGCCTCTCCCGCCCGGCGCCCGCGGCCCCGGTACTTGATGCGCTTCGAGCATGCGCGCGCCAAGGAGGAGTGCCATTCCGGATCGCGAGGCCCATCGACCTGTTCCCATGGCCCGGCGGCCTATTTGATGGTTGAGGCGCGCCGAGGGCGAGGCCGTCGACCGGTCGGTCTCCGCGCTTCCAAGAGGGAGCGGAGCGTCGTTAGATCCCTCACGTAGCTCGCGTAGTCGTCATCGTCTAGTGGGGTCTCGAGGAATCCGGGAACGCGGGCCCAACGCGGGTCGTTGACGAGCGATCGAAACCCTTCGCTCCCGATTTTTCCGGCCCCGATGTTCTCGTGCCGGTCGAGGTGAGAGCCGAGGTCGCTCTTCGCGTCGTTGAGATGGAAGGCGCGGACGCGACCGAGTCCGATTGTCCTTCGGACGTGGTCGATCATCTCACCATACCCCTCCGGCGTTCGGAAGTCGAACCCGGCGGCGAAGAGGTGGCACGTATCGAGGGTCACGCCGACCCGCTCCGCGTTCGAGACGCGATCCAGGACCTCCGCGAGCTCCTCGAACGTCGAACCCATGGTGGTGCCTTGTCCCGCCGAGTTCTCCAGGAGCGCGCGCACATGGTAGGCTGGCGTGGCGGCAATCGCGGCATTCAGCGCCTCCGCGATACGGGCCACGCCGGCCACCGAGCCGGAACCGAGGTGGGCACCGGGATGGAAGATCAGCGCGTCCACCCCGAGCAGCTCGGCCCGGCCGAGCTCGTCCCGGAACGCCCTTTCCGACTGGGCGCGACGCCCGGCATCGGGATGGGCCAAGTTCAGGAGGTATCCATGGTGCACGGCGGTCGCCCGGAGGTGGTGGGCCACGACCGCCGTGCGGAACCGGGCGGCGGCCTCCTGCGAGATCGGCGGGCCCTTCCACATCTGGGGACTCTTCGCGAAGATCTGCAGCGACTCGCAGCCGATTCGTTCGGCCTCCGAGGCCGCTACGTCGAGACCGGAGGCGATCCCGAGGTGCGCGCCAAGGTACACCCGGACCCGACCGCCGAACGGCGAGATAGTCTTTGCCGACTCAGCCGGCCGGACCCGACGGGGGAACGAGAGCGGGCGACGGTTCGGTCCATGGCGCGACGGCTGGCTCAGGAATCGTCGGCCGAGCCCCGGCCACGAAGACCGGCGCGAGGATCGCCAGGACCGGCGCCGCCGCGAGCAGGTAGGTCGCGTAGGGAACGGCATGGACCAGACCCACGAGCGGTCCCACGAGGACCGCCAGCAACAGAGCGTACAGGACGCCGGCGGCTCCGTAGGCGGGCGAGCGGAACGATCCCGACGCGAGGAAGAGGCCGACCGCGATCCCAATCGCGCCGATCCATCCGAGCCAAAAGCCGAGCAGACCGGCGTACGCGCCGACCGGGCTCGCCGACTCCACGCATGAAAGGGCGTTCGAGTACGAGCCCCGAACGCACGCCTCCAGCGCCACGGCTCCTCCGGTCGCGAACGCCGCCGCGACCGCGATCAGGACAAGACCGCTCGAGCCGACGAGGCATAGGAGGGAGGCCCCCCAGTAGCCCCGATGCGCTTGGCGGAGCACGGAGTAGGCCCACCGGTAGCAGAAGAAGGAGGCCAGGACGAGAACGCTGCCCGCCAGAACGAAGAGACCTGTGAATCGGATGAGAGATGGTGCGATGACGAAGAAGCCCCCCGGGTTATACTTCGCCAGGTACACGAAGGCGAGAGGCAAGGCGAGTCCGATCAGCCCGCCGACGCCCCCGAAGACTCCGCCGGCGTACAGCCACCGGGCACCCCTCTTCCACGCGGGGTGAGACGAGGCCGGCGCCGCCATGGGATCGGACGTGGGCCGGCAAGTATTTGATAGGCCGTCCAAAGCGGAATCCCGGCCCTAAGGGCTGACAGCTTTCCGCGGTTCCCGTAGGCTCGCGCACTTCAGTACCGCGCGGAACGCCAGTGGGCTTAACTGCCGGGTTCGGAATGGGACCGGGTGTTTCCCCACCGCTTTGGCCGTCAGCCGTCGGCGGGGATTTGAGCAGGATATTTAACCCCGCTGGGCGCGTGCGATCCGGGCCGCTGCACTCGGGGAGAACTCGCGCTCCCGGGCCCGTACGATCTCTTTGGTTCGGCCGCGCCGGACCAGAGCTCTACCTATAATCGAATGCGGGTTTGGCCGCATCGATCATCCCCGACGGAAGAGCCTGCGCTTTTCCTCAGCCGAGGTGACGATGCGCATGCCCAGTGCTCCCCCTCACGAAGCCCCGAGCGTCGAGGAGTACCGGCTCGCGCTCGACGTCGATGCGTCGGCCGGCACGTGGACCGGAACCAACGAATTCGACGTTCGCCCGGCTCCTGAGGCGCTCGAGCTGAACTCGGCAGGGCTCGAACTCGTCGAGGTTCGCGTCGACGGAGAGCTCGTGACCGCGACCTTAGATCCTCCGGCCGAGCAGGTACGAGTGCCGCTCGGCCGTGCCCGCTCGATCGCGAAGATCTACGTTCGGTTCCGCGGCGCAGTCGAGCCGCGCGCGATGATCGGGCTCTACTATAGCCGCTCGGGAGAGAACCGGTTCCTGACGAGCCAGTGCGCAGCGACCGGGGCCCGCAGGATCTTTCCGTGCATCGACCGACCCGATCGCAAGGCTCGGTTCCTCCTGACCGTCAGCGCCGATGCCGGCGAGGAGGTGATCTCGAACACCGTGGCGACCGTCCTTGAGATGCCGAATAAGCGCCGCCGTTGGTCGTTCGCGCCTACGCCTCCGATGGCCACGTACCTCTTCTACCTGGGCATCGGCAAGTTCGAACGGATCGCCGATCGCTCCGGAACCACGGCAATCTCGGTGGTCACGGGCCCCGGACGCTCGAGTTCGGGCCGGTTCGCTCTCGGGATCGCGGTCCGGGCGCTCCGGTTCTACGAACAATACTACGAGATTCCCTATCCCTTGCCCAAGCTGGACCTCCTCGCGATCGGAGAGCTCCCCTGGGGAGCGATGGAGAACTGGGGCGCGATCACGTTCCAGGAGATGCAACTGCTCGTCGACGAGCGGACCGGGGAGCTCGATCGGCGCCTCGTCTGCTTCACGGTCGCGCACGAGCTCGCCCACCAGTGGTTCGGCGACCTCGTCACGATGCGCGGTTGGGAGGATGTCTGGCTCAACGAGAGCTTCGCCACGCTGGTCGGCTATACGGCCGTCGACCGCATCGATCCTTCAGGAGAACCCTGGGACGATTTTCGCTCCCGTTGGACGGGGCGAGGACTTTCGAGCGATAGCCTATGCAGCGCTCCGGCTGTCGCGCCGCGCGGGAGCCCCTCGGAAGCGGCCGGGGATGTGTACGACCCGTCGATCACCTACGGCAAAGGCGCGAGCGTGCTGCGCATGCTCGAGACGTACCTGGGAGAGGAGACGTTCCGGCGAGGGGTGGTGCGGTACCTCCGAGCGCACGCGAACGGGAACGCGGCTACAGCGGACCTATGGACCGCGCTCTCCGAAACGAGCGGAGAGGCCATCGCCGATATCGCGGGCCCGTGGATCGAGCGGCCGGGCCACCCGGTCCTCGAAGCCCATCTGACCCCCGGGAGACTGGAGGTCGCCCAGCGACGATTCCTCTTCGCTCCCCGCACCGAAGCGACCCTTTGGCCGATCCCCTTGCGCATGCGGCGTGACGAGAAGATCGAACGATTCCTCTTCGATATCGAACGACGGACGATCCCGGGAGCCACCGATGGCCTGATCCACCTGAACCCGGAGGCGGGCGGTTTCTACCGGGTCCGGTACGACCGTGAGCTCTACGATCGCCTCCGCCACTCGTTTTCACGCCTGTCGGCCGCCGATCGCTGGAGCGTGCTCGTCGACCTTTACGCCTTCGTGATGAGCGGCGACGTTCCGTTCGAAGAGTACGCCGAGTTCGTCCGCCGAATCGACGAAGATCCGGAGCCTTCCCTCGTGGATCTCGTCCGGGGGGAGGTCTCCACCTGGGTGGAGTGGGCTTACGATGTTCCCTGCGTTACCGACCTCGCGCGTTCGTTCCTCGCGACCCAGTTCGAGCGGATCGGACCGCGAGCGGCACCGGGCGAGGCCCGTGAAACGCGCCTAGTGCGCGAGCGCCTAGCCGGCGCGCGCGCCCGGGTCGACGAAGGGTTCGCGCGGCAGGTCGCCGAGCTGTTCGTAGACTGGGAGAGGATCGACCCCGAGATGCAAGAGTCGGTCGCGATCGGACGCGGTCGGACCGACCCGCGACTCGCGCGCCACGAGCTGCGTCGCCGTCTCGGACAGCATCCTCCGGACGGCGAAGCGTTCCGACTCGCGAAAGGACTCGTCTGGATGTCGGACCCGGCCGAGGTAACGCGCTTCCTGGACGAGGCCTTGGCCGGCGGTGCCATCGGGCGGGGCCATATCCCTGCCCTCGTCATCGAAGCGGCCCGCAATCCGGTCGCCCGAGACGCCACGTGGCAGTGGCTCTCGCGCCGCGGCGAGGATCTCGATACGAGCTTCCGTGGGTCCGCGTTCCTCGCCGAAACGATGCGGCTCGTGATTCCCCCCCTCGGACTGCGTCACCCGGACGCGGTGCGGGCGTACTTCTCCGAACATCGGTTCCCCGAAGGGAAGAGAGGGATCGATCAGGGGCTCGAGACGCTTACGATTGCCGAGGAGTTCCGCGGGCGCCTCGGCGCTTCGGTGCCGCTCCGCTGATCGTACTCGGTTCGGTGGACCAGATGTACCAGGTCCCATGGG
>JAJYUO010000105.1 GCA_021792485.1 Thermoplasmata archaeon | reverse complement strand
CTTGATCTCGTCCGGCAGCCTCGCCGCCGGCCGCATGATCCAGACGTTGACGCCGATGACCCCGGGCTTGAGCCGAGCCTGATAGAATCCCTTCTCGATGAACAGGCGGACGCCGTCGCCGCAGTACTTGATGGTCCCCGCTTTGAACCGCTCGGTCCGGTGGCGCTCGCCGGTGAGTTTCCCCGAGAGGATGACCTGGCAACCGCGCGCGCCGCTCTCCATGATCCGACGAACGGTCGAGTGCCCGGCGCGACGGAAATGCCAGCCGCGCTCAAGCGTGCTCGCGAGCTTCTCCGCCATGAGTTGAGCGTTGAGGGACGGCTGCCGTTCCTCCTTCACCTCGATCTGGGGATTGTCGAGTTGGAACCGATGCTGGATATCGTCGGTAAGGCGCTTGATGATCTCGCCGCGGCGTCCGATCAGGATTCCCGGACGCTCGCAGATCAACGTGACTCGCGTGCCCATCGGAGTGCGCTGGATATCGAGGCCCCCGAACCCGGCGCGCGTGCTCTCCCGGACGAGGAAGTCCTTCAGCAGGACACGGCGGGTCGCCTCTTGGATGACCTTGCGCTCGGCGCTCACGTTTCTTCCTTCTCCTCGGCGAGGACGATCTCGATGTGGGTTGTCTGCTCGTTCCAGTTCGTCGCGCGACCGTGGGCCCGGGGCATCCGGGCCTTGATGATACGCCCCCGGCTCGAGGCCGCGACGTGCACGTAGAGGCGGTCGGTGTCGAGCCCTTCGTACTCGGCGTTCGCCTCGGCGTTCTGGAGGACTTGGAGGACCTGGCGGGCGACCTTCTTCGGGAAGCGGCCGGGTCCGACCCCGCGGTGGTGCGCCGTCTCCTGGTTGTACCGGCGGAACGGGATCGCCTTCTTCAGCTGCTCCGCTTCCTCGAGGATCTGGCGCGCCCTCTCGAGCGGCAGGCCGCGGATCGCGTTGAGGACCTCGTAGCTCTTCTTGGGGGAGATTGGGAGCTCGACGCCCCGCGCGCGCGCGACCGCCAGCCCGGTCTGGGTCCGATATGTGTAGCCCTTCATCGCCGGTCGCTCCTCCTCACTTCAGCGGCATGAACTTGCTCGAGCGCGTCGCGCCAACCCCGGGACCCGAGTGCTTCTCGAACCGACGCGTCAGAGAGAACTCGCCGTAGTAATGGCCGATCATCTCGGGCCGGACCTCGATCTCCTTGTACTCCTTGCCGTTATGGATGGCAACGCGCCGCCCGACGTGCTCCGGCAGAATGAGGGCATCCCGGGTGTGGGTCCGAACGACCTTGCCGGCCGGCGTCTCGCGCAGGCGTTCGAGGAAGCGCTGGACCTCGACCGTAAACCCGCGGCGGATCGAGCGGCGCGCGCGAGCGGGAAGGACCTGCGCCAGTTCGGGGAGGGTCATTTCCTTGAGCCGACCGAGCGTAAGTCCGCGGTAACTGAACTCGCGCCGGCGTCGCGCTTCGACCTTTCGGCCTTTTCTCGTCCTTGGCATCGACCTACCTCACCGGGGCGGTCGTCCGTGCCCGCCGTTTCTTGCGCTGGGATCGAGAAAACCGCCCGACCTTAGCGCCCGGCCACGTCCCGCTGGAGACGGTGCTCGGGCGGCCGACGTGCTGGTGGGCGCCGCCGCCGAACGGGTGGTTCACTGGGTTCATCGCAATCCCGCGAACCTTGAACGGGGGCCGGGCGAGCGAGCGGGTCGCCCAGAACTTCTTGCCGGCCTTGATGATCGGACGTTCGTTGCGGCCCCCGCCGGCAACCGCGCCGACCTGGGCTCGGCAGGTATCGAGGAACGCCTTGAAGGCGCCGCTCGGCAGCTGGACGGTGACTTCCTTGCCGGCGTGCGCGACCACGAGGGCGCTGGTGCCGGCGGCGCGGACGAGCCGGCCCCCGTCGTACGGCTTGACCTCGATATTCGAGACCAAGGTCCCGTCCGGAATGTGGGCGAGCGCGAGGATCGAGCCGCGGTCCATCGGACCCCGATGCAGCGCGACAGCGTCGCCGGTGGCGATCCCGGCCATCGCGAGCGTGCGGTAGGTCCTCCCGTCCGGACCGCGCACTTCGGCGACCGGGGCGGTGCGACCCGGGGCCATGGCGATGCCGACGACCGTTCCCTCGCCGACGACGGCAGGCGACGGATGGTAGATCGGGCCGTGGTGACGGTGGCTCGGGGAGCGGTAGCGGCCGGTGCCGGCTCCGCGTCGGCGGGAGATGATGCGCTTTCCCATCAGAACACTCCCGCCCGGGTCCCGATGTCCTCGGCCGAATAGTCCTTCGCGAATCGTACCGTGGCGATCTTTCCGGACCGAACGATCTTCATGTTGACCTTAGCGACCCGGCAGCTGTAGAGTTCTTCGATCGCCCGCTTGACCTCGGCCCGGTTCGCCCGACGGTCGACGACGAATTCGAGCTTGTTCAGGCGTTCCATCTCGTCCATCGACTTCTCCGTCACGTAGGCGTGCAGCAGGATACGGTGGCGCAGCCTCGTCATGGGCGCTCCTCGCCAAGCCGTTCGCGGAGGGTCTCGATCGCGGCATGGCTGAAGATCGTCAGACGACCCGGGTCCCCGCCGGGAGCGAGGTCCTCGGTGCCGAGCCGATGCGCGGTGACGACCTCGACGCCCGCCAGGTTGCGGAAACCCCGGGCCCGGCGCGGCGCGCTGGTGACGACCAAGAGGCTACGCGGGGTTCGGCGCATCCGGTTCCGCCGCTTGCCGCGGCCGGAACGGACCCGCGTGCCGTCCTGCGCCCGCCGAACGTCGGGCCACAGATCGAGATGCTCGAGCAGCTCGCGCGCGTCGCGGCTCGTCGCGATCTCCTCGACGGGGTCCGTCACGACGATCGGAAGGTGCGCCGCTTCGGGAACTTGGTGTCCGCGCGCCCGAGCGAGGGGGGCGATGCGGGTGGCGGCGAGCGCGCTCGCGAACGCGAGGCGTCGTTCCTTCGTGTTGATCCTCTTCGTCCAGATCCGGTCGACCCGGGGCGGATGGGCAGCACCCCCTCCGACGGTGTTGGGCGCCTGTGCGCCCCTCATGGAGTCCATCAAGCGTGGCGTTCGAGAGACGCCGTGACCCTTGCCGGACCACTGGACCGAATGGCGGCGACCCCCGGTCAGGCTGGCTCCGTACGGCTGTCGACGATGCGACTGGGCAACATCGATCGCCTTGCGGATCAGGTCCGGGCGGACCGTCTCCGAGAAGGCGCGAGGGAGGGTGATCGTGCCGTGTTCCTTTCCTTGGAGGTCGACCACCCGAACTCGGTGGTGCGGCGTGTGGTGCTCGCTGGGCGCGGGGAGCGCCGCCTCGGAATCCGCGACCATGGCCTACCCGCCCTGCTTCGAGTGGAGGCTGTAGTACCGGAGGTCGACGTTCTCCACGACGGAGACCCGGCTGCGGATCGGAGTGCGGAATCGCAATAGTCGCTTGGAAGGGCCGGGAAGGGACCCGTGCAGAACGATGCATGGGCTGCGGACCTCGCCGTAATGCGGGAACCCACCCGCCGGCGTCACCGGGTCCGCCCGAGGGTCCTTCACCACCTTGAGAACGCGCATGTTGAACTGGGTCCGGCGATGGTAGCCGGTCTGCCCGGCCTGGGGGATGCGATAGCTCACGAAGCTCGGATTGTGCGGTCCAAGGGTCCCGATCATCCGCCGATGCTTGCTATTCTTCCGCGGTTGGAGCTTGACGCCCCAACGGGGGATATGCCCTTGGAAGCCGAATCCCTTCGTCACGCCGAGCACATCCAGAAACTCGCCTTCTCGGGTGAGCTCGTCGACGCGCAGCTCTTGGCCCAGCAGCTTCAGCGCGTGGGCACGGCAGTCCTCGAACTTCTCTCCGCCGATTCGCACCTCGAACAGCGTCGGGGTCTTGGACGGAACGCCCGTGACAAGACGCGGCTGGGTGTGGACGATGACCCGGACCTCGGACGCGCGGGTCGAGCCGAACGCGGCAAGTGCCTCGGCGGGGCTCGCCGGATGGGGAGGAATCCGCCGGGCGAGGTCCTCCGCCGTGCTGGCGCCCCACACTTCCGACACGACCCGCCGGCCGTACGGGGTTCGGTCGTAGAGGCGGGCGCCGACCACGCGGAGGGGCGGGACCTCGACGACGGTCACGGGGACTGCGAGCTCCTGGCCCGCGGTCGTGGAACGTTTCCGATAGTCGACGATGAAGGCGTGGCTCATTCCTACCTTGAATCCGGCGAACCCCTCCAGCGTCGGGTTCTTCGGGTGGATCGACGGGTAGGAACGCACGCGAGGGAGGGGGCGAGCGGCCCGTACGCGGGGTGAATAGGCGAGGGATCCTCGCCGGGGACGATGCCGTCGCGCCATCGGTCGATGAAGGGTCTTGCCTCCAGTGGGGGCCGGGGAAAAGGGTGCCCTATTTAATGTCTGGGTGAGCGAACGCGCCGCTCCGAGAGAAATCGGGGGATTTGTCGTTGGTAGGAGAACGTGCGTTCCGGACGCGCGCGAAGAGAACGAACCGGGAGCGACCGCGCACGGGTGCGGGCACAACCCTCATGGTCCCGGGCTCGCGTGGGGCCCCGAGTGCGAACGATCGATGAGCGACCGGGAACCGTGGTCCGAGATCGACGTCGAGAGAGCTCGCCAGCGCACGAAGGACGAGGTC
>JAJYUO010000104.1 GCA_021792485.1 Thermoplasmata archaeon | reverse complement strand
GTCGAAGACCACAGCCTTCGCCGGGACCGTGAGGCCGGCGAGCGCGTCGATGAGGTCCTTCACCGGGGCCTCCTGAACGACGGCGTCGTTCTCCCCCACGATCAGGCTCCGCGAGGAGTTCTCCACCGTGCCGAGCAGCTCGAAGTAGTGCTGGAGGTCCGGAGGCAGAGGCGCCGCCGGGGGGGCCGGCGGGGCGGGAGGCGGCGTCGGATGGGACGCCGGACGGTCCTCGTGGTGCCTCGGAGGGGGCGCCCCCCGGTCGCGGTCCTCGCGTCGGTCCGGTCGACCGCTCGGCGAGGGCCCTCCCTCGTCCATCGGTCCCCGAGTGTTGCCGGTCTGTTCGAACCCGGTCATCTCGAGGTACTGATTGATCGGGATCTTGTTGCGCAGGCACTTCAGCAGCTGCTTCTGCGTCAGTTCCTCGACCTCGCTTCCGCGCGGAGCGCGGGCGACGAAGTCGAGATCCATCGTCTGCAGCATCTCGCGCAGGATCAGCTCGCCGGCGCGGTCCCCATCCGTGAAGGCGGTGACCGTCTTGCCGCGCGAGAGATCCTTGACGGTCTGCGGGACGCTCGTCCCCTCGACGGCGATGACGTTCTTGATGCCGCACCGCAACAGGTTGAGCACATCGCTGCGTCCCTCGACGACGATGAGCGCGTCGGCCTGGTCGATGTTGGGCCCGGCAGGAAGATGCTCCGGTCCGTAGGTCGTGATCTCCTCGACCTGGACGGCCTTGCGGACCGCCTCGGTGAGGTCGACGCCCACGCCCTTCGACTCCTCCTGGAGCTTCGCGAGCAGCGTCTTGGCGCGTTCGACGACCTTCTGGCGCTTCGAGATCCGGATGTCCTCGACGCTCACGACCTCGATCTTGGCTCGGCAGGGGCCGATGCGGTCGACGGTCTCGAGCCCCGAGGCCAGGATCGCGGTCTCGACCTGGTCGAGGGACGAGGGGATGATGATCTCCCCCTCGCTACGCCCCTTGCGGCTGTCGATGTCGACCTCGATGCGGCCGATGCGTCCGGACTTCTGCAGGTCCCGAAGATCGAGTTCGTCTCCGAGGAGTCCTTCGGTCTGTCCGAATACGGCTCCGACGACGTCCGGCTTGTCGATGACGCCTTCGGCGGTGATGCGGGCTCGGATCTGGTATTTGGCGGCGCTGGGATCGTTCGGCATGGTTGGTGTTTCTCCGTGTCGAAAGGCGCACGGCGGATCGCCGCGCCTTCCCTTCCACGGAAAGATCTAGAGCGTGCCCACGTCGAGCGATATGCGACCGAGCCTACGACTGGAACCGGCTTGGAACATGAGTCGTGATTCCGGACGCGACGACGTGAGGACTCCTCCTCCTTCCGTCTCCGGGTGCCTTTCATTCGACACGAGCCGGAGGGGGTATTTAAATCAATCTGGTCCCGCGGCGAGTCGTTCCTCGCTCGGTCCGCCGGATTCCGTTGACCTTGTGACTTAATAGCGGCGCAATCCATCGGCGCTCGGAGCTGATCGATCGATGCCCCGGCGTCGCAGCACGCGTGCGAAGCCCCGAAGCCGAACAACGCCGAGCCCGAGCGCGGGAGCCGACGAGTTCGCGACCTCGCTCGAACGCGAGCTCGCGAAGGTCCAGGCGACGGTCACGAAGGTGGAGCGGACCGAGCAGAAGGACCTCGGCCATCGGGCCGAGATCAACCGCCGCCTTCTCCAGGACCTGTGGGAGATCCACAACCAGTTCGAGCAGATATCGGTCCACCTCACGCTGGAGCCGGCGGCCACGCTCTTCGCGACGTTCCGGGAGTATCCCTCCCAGTTCACCCTCCGCGAGAACTTCGATTTCGGGGCGCTTACGAGCATCGAGCTGGCCGACCGCGCGGCCGGCTGGGTCGGCTACGCCCTCCGGTTTTGGTACTATCGCGATGCGGAAGGTCGAGCGCGGTTGCGCGGCATCTTCGAGTGGACCGAAGGGGAGACCTACCACCGCTACGCGGGCTGGATGCGCACGATGAACCAGGCCGTCGTCGTCGACGCGCTCGAGCACGAGGTCGATATCCCCGCGCTGCAGCACACGCTCAAGGACGTCGCGGTCCGGTGGTACACCGCGCACATCAACCAGGATCCGAATGCGCTCGTCGCGCACCTGAAGGAGCACTACCCTCCCGGAACCTCCTACACCAAGGAGTCGTACCGCTAGCGGCTCCGTCGAGCCGGCCCCGTCGACCCGCAACCGTCTTCGCCCCCGTCCTCTGACCTCGATCGCCCGACGCACTCGGGACCGGACCGGACGGACGGAGGAAACGAGCGTGGCGACGCCGGTGCGGGACCACGTCATCGCCTTCCTCGAGCTCCACCACAAGATCGTAGAGGCCGGCGCGGTCGATCTGCTCGTGAAGGATCGCCAGCCCCTCCTTTTATGCCAGGCGGTTTTGGATGTCGTCGGCGCCGACACTCCGATCGTCACCCAAGAGATGGTCGAGGAGGTCGTCGCGCGACGGACCCCGCTCCGCCCGCGGTTGACCGGAACCTCGTTGGCGGCCGAGACGCCGCCGCAAGCGCCGGTCCGGTACGCCCACGAGCCGTTCGCCCTGCTCCAGGAAGGATTCACGCCGCCGCCGGCCCACCAGGATCCGCTGCGCGCCTACGCCCGTCTCTTCGAGGACCGGTACCGTCGGTTGAGCCGAATGCTTCGGGGGCGGCCGGGGCTCGGCACTGTGGACCCGATCGCCGAAATCGGAGGCGGGGCGAAGGAGGCGTCGATCATCGGGATGGTGCGGGAGGTTCGCACGACGTCCAAGCAGCGCCACCTCGTCGTCACGGTCGAGGACGACTCCGGTTCGCTGGGCGTCCTCATTCCGCGGGACTCTCCCCTGGCGCACCAACCGATCCTCCCGGACGAAGTGCTGGGCCTCGCGCTCACGCTGCCGAAGGAAGGGGGGCAGCTGCCGAGGGTCGAAGCGATCGAGCGTCCCGAGGTCCCCCTGACGCGCCCCGTGGGCCGGGCCGATCGACCGCATCGAGCCCTCTTCCTCTCCGATCTTCACGTGGGATCGAAATCGTTCCTGGAGGACGAGTGGGGTCGCCTCCTCGGTTTTCTCCGGGGCGAGGGGGCCGACGCCGACGTCGCCGACGGCATCGACTGCGCGGTCGTCGCGGGAGATCTCGTCGATGGGATCGGGATCTATCCGCGCCAAGAACGGGACCTCGCGATCGGCGACATCGTCGAGCAGTACACCGAGCTCGGCCGCCGGCTACGCGAGCTCCCGGGATCGATGCCGATCGTCGTCGTGCCGGGGAACCACGACGCGGTCTCCCCCGCCGAGCCCCAGCCCGCGCTCGCGGCCGGGCTCGCGAAGCACCTTCCCGACCGCGTCCGATCGCTCGCGAACCCCTCCACGTTCGCCCTGTACGGGGTCGTCGTCGAGGCCTACCACGGCCGCAGCTTCGACGACCTCATTCCCGCCTTGCCCGGGGCCAGCTACTCGCGCCCCACGGACGTGATGAAGCGAATGCTGGCGATGCGCCACCTCGCACCCATCTACGGCAGCCGGACCCCGCTCGCGCCGCTCCCGCGGGACGGGCTCGTGATCGATCCGGCGCCGGACATCTTCGTGACCGGCCACGCCCATACGTTCGGCGTTGATCGCTACCGGGAGGTGCTGCTGCTGAACGTCTCGACCTGGCAGGGCGAGACGGAGTACCAGAAGATGCGCAACATCTCGGCGGTGCCGGCGCGCGCCGCCGTCGTCGACCTCACCCAGCCGGCGCGCCGCTCCTCGGTCGCGACGATCGACGCGTCGGGCCGGGACGTGCGCGTGACGATCGGAGAGCCGGCATGAGCCCGTATCCGATGGACCCTGCCGAGGCACGGGGTCCGATGCGCATCGTCCTGACGACGTACCCGGACGCCGAGAGCGCCCGCCGGGAGACGGGCCGGATCCTGCGCGCCCGTCTCGCGGCATGCGTCGACCTCACGCCGATCGACTCGGAGTACTGGTGGCGAGGCGAGCTCACCCGGGCTCGGGAGGTCCTCGTCTCGTTCAAGACCGTGCCGAAGTTCGTCGGAGCGCTCTTCCGCGCGATCGGGCGGACGCACCCCTACGAGGTCCCGTGGATCGCCGAGGTCGACGTGCACCGCGCCCACCCCGCCTATCTCCGGTACCTGGCGAAGGTGCTCGATCCGGCGTCGCCTCCGCCACCGCTGGGCGGAGGTCCTACGCATCCGGGAGCACGGCGAGGCCGGGGAGGTCGATCCCCTGCACGTACTCGAGCGCCGCACCGCCTCCGGTCGACACGAACTCGAACGCATCGCTGACGGCGAGCTCCTGGGCCGCGCGCGCCGAGTCCCCCCCCGCGCCGACGTGGTGGCCCGGGAGGGAGCGGAGCCCGTCCAGCACCGCCTTCGTCCCGGCCGCGAAGCGGAGATCCTCCGTGCGGCCGAGCGGGCCGTTCCAGAAGACGGTCTTCGATCCCTGCATCGCCTCGATGAACTCGGCGACCGTCGCGGGGCCGATGTCCTGGCCGATCGCCCCCGGCGGGAGGCCGGAGACCGCGACGGCTTCGACCTCGATCCGTCCCTCCCGCTCGACCTCGATCTTCAGATCGGTGGGAAGGACGATCCGGGACCCCGTCTGCGCGGCCGCGCGGTCGAACTCGTCGAGC
>JAJYUO010000103.1 GCA_021792485.1 Thermoplasmata archaeon | reverse complement strand
GAAGCTACCCGTGCCGGATACGGTCGGTACGTAGCTGAGGTTCGTGGAGCTCACGCTGGGATCGACGTTGCTGGCGAAGACGAATCCGTATCCGGGGGTGATCGTCCCCGCGATCTGGATCGCGCCGGACGCGGCCGATATGCCGGCCCGGGAGTTCCATAGCCCGTACAGGAGCGAGGGGCCCGAGTCCTCGTGGACCACGGCGTTCGAACTGTTCGTGCCGGTCCAGTATGTCGCGACCCCGGTGGAGGTCTCCCCCGTATCGTCGCCGAAGTTGTACGCCGACGGGAAGTTCCGGTACCCGGTGTTCACGCTCGGGTCCTTCGGGTTCGTGTAGTTCGTGTACTGGAGCGACATGACGCTGTTGATCGTGGAGAACACGCCGTTCGCCCCACCGATGCCGCCGGCGAGGGTCAGCTCCGCATCGTTGTAGAGGCCGATGCCGTTGGTCTCGAAGCCGTTGATCGTGAACTGGGGAGGCTGCGCCGGAGGCACGAGCGGCGCGCCCGGGCTGTTGAAGACCAGCTGGTCCAACGTTCCCCCGGAATGGAACCCGTTCGCGCCGGTGAACAGGTAGCCGAACGTCAGCACGTCCTGGTTGTTCGAATTGATCGAAGCGTTGTTGTAGAACGTGAGCGTCATGGGGAAATCGATGGGGCCGATGGGAACCGTGCCCCCGACGCACTGGTAGACGCCGCCGTAGACGGTGAGCATGGTCGTCAGGTTGAACCCGGAGCAACCCGAGACGATCGTTGTGCCGGGACGAATGTACGCGCCGCTACCGTAGGTGAAGTTGAAAACGTCCTGTACGAAGTGGATGCCGGTGGAGTTCATGTTCACGACGTTCTGCGTCCAGAACGTCCCGTTGGACACTCCGGGAAGCTCCACGTTCTGGAGGATCGTGTTGAGCTGGATGCCGAACGTGTACGGCGAACCGATCGCTCCGAGGGTCTGCTCGCTCGGGGCGATGACCTCCTGGGAGCCGGGGTTGGTCGCCGCGGGCGGAGTCGCGAACGTGATGGATCCGGCGATGCTCGAGACGTTGAGCGCGTACGGACCGTTCGCGCCGAGGCCGAAGTCGGCGAGGCCCATGGGGGCCGGCTGGGTGGTGTAGGAAAGGGCGACCTCGCCGTTGACCACCTTGGCGGGGTGTTCGAGCAGGGCGAGGTTCGGGAGCGAGACAAGGGGGGCCGAGCCCTTCGCGGGATTCAGAAGGTTCTCGATCCAAGGGACGGAGGAAAAGGAGGGGCGAGCTTGGAGGAGGGCGTGCACTTCGGAAGCGGTTGTCGGGGCGCTCGAGGAGACGGCGGCGGTGGAAGCGGCCGCGGACGGAGGGAGGGCGACGGGGGCGGCACCCGGCGCACCGACCGGCGACGCGGCCGGGAGAGCGCCCGCGGTCCCTTGCGTGACCGCCGAGAACGAGGGCGACAGCATCACCAGCGCGATCAGGGCGATCAACGGGACGACCCAAAACGCTCGACGCGAGGACCCCAACTGAGCCATGCCGCGGTATGGCGCGGGGGTTAAAAAATCGCCGACCCCCCTTCCCCGCCAGGCTCCCCCGTCCGATCGATCGCCGTTTTCGCTCCATGCAAATTGCGCGCACGCCGATACGGCTCCCGGTTTCGCGCAACGCTTAAACTCGCACCCGGTTCGGCCGACCCTGGTGCCACCGATGGGCCGAAACATCCGCGTCGAGCCGCTCCGATCGCTGCACATCGAAGATCAGAACGTCGAGTTGGTCGAGCGCAAGGGGCTCGGTCACCCCGACTCGATCGCGGACGGGGTATCGGAGTCGGTGAGCCGGGCGCTCTGCCGACTGTACCTGGACGAGTTCGGGAAGATCCTGCACCACAACACGGACGAGACCCAGGTCGTCGGGGGCGCGGCCGAGCCCAAGTTCGGCGGCGGCAAGCTCACGAGTCCCATCTACATCCTCCTGGTCGGCCGGGCGACCACGGAGGTCAACCGCGAGAAGCTCCCGTTCCGCCAGGTCGCCGTCGATGCGGCGCGAGAGTACATCGGGAGCGTCGCCTCGCACCTCGATACGGACAAGGGCCTCGAGATCGACTGCCGGATCGGCCAGGGGTCGGTCGACCTGCGCGGCGTCTTCGACCAGAAGGAGATCCTCGCGAACGACACGAGCTTCGGGGTGGGGTTCGCGCCGTTCTCCGACACGGAGCGGCTCGTGCTCGAGAGCGAGAAGTTCCTGACGCTCAAGCTGAAGAAGAAGCTCCCGGCGCTCGGCGAGGACGTCAAGGTCATGGGCTACCGGGAGGGGGACGACATCCGCCTCACCGTCGCCGCGGCGCTCGTCGATAGCGAGGTCGACGATGCGGACGAGTATCAGAACGTCGTGACGGAGATCCACGACAAGCTCGCCGATCAGGCCGCGAAGCTCACGCACCGCAACGTCACGATCGACGTCAACACCGCCGACGACCCGGAGCTGGGCCGCTACTACCTCACGGTCACCGGCCTCTCGATGGAGGCCGGGGACGACGGCTCGGTCGGGAGGGGCAACCGCGCGAACGGGCTGATCACCCCGTGCCGCCCGATGAGCCTCGAGGCGACGGCGGGCAAGAACCCGGTCAACCACGTCGGGAAGATCTACAACCTCCTGGGGAACCTCATCGCCTCGGACATCGTCCACGAGACCGGAGGGAACGTCAAGGAGGTCCACGTCCGGATCCTCTCCCAGATCGGAAAACCGGTCGACCAGCCCCAGGTCGCCAGCCTGCAGATCCTGCCCGCCGACGGCGTCAAGCTCGCGAAGGTCCAGAAGGACGCCGAGGCGGTCGCCGAGCGCTGGTTCGACGACATCGGGTCGATCCCCCAGCGCCTGTTGACCGGCAAGCTTTCGGTCTTCTAGACCGCGGTACCGGCGCCGGGAGCCGACGCGGCCCCGGAGTCGAACTCCTCGAGCCGCCGCTGGGTCCGGGCCGCGTGCAGGAGCGCGCTGCTCCCGAGCCAGCGTTCGAGCGGGATCGCGAACGTCGACCGGATCCGCTGGGAGAGCTCCTTTACGTCCGCGACGGCCGCGGGCCGCGTCCGGAGCGCCGCCCGGACATGCTCCCGGACGTTCCAGACGCCCAGGGGCATGATCTCCCCCGGGTGCACCTCCCTCAGGACGAGCACTCCGGCCTGCCTCCCCCAGCGGAGGAGGGCCTCCGACGTGGCGAGACGGGCCGCATAGTAGCATCCGCCGATCGACGCGTACTTCGTGCGGCCGGAGAACCCCTCGTGGTCCCCGATCATCACGATACGGCCGGCCGACGGGTTCCACAGCGTGTTCGGATACCACGCCTCGATCGACTCGTATCGATAGCTTCCGGGCAAGAAGACGAGGAGCCAGCGGTTGTCGAGAGCGGTGTACTGCACGAACGAGATCTCGCTTGCCTCGGGAAGCTGCCGCACCCTCTCCAGGTTCTCCTTGGAGAGGAGGTCGTCCACCGCCGTGATGCTCCAGCGGGTGGGCACCAGGCGCCGGCGGCCGTGCCGGCCGAGGGCCCCTACGCTGAACGCCCGCTGGATCCGGCTGACGCGGACCCCTCGGCCGTAGAGCTCACGGACGGCCGTTCGGGCGTTCGCATCCGTGTCGCTCGTGAGCCGGTCGAGGTGCTGGTCGACCCGCCGGACGTTGAGGTCGATCCGCTCGATCGGTGCGGTCGGACCGAACGGAGGGGAACTGTCCGAGAGGGAGAGGTGCCCGTGGGGGGGCCGGCGGAACTCCGCCTCGGCATCCGCGGAGTCCGCGGAGATCGAGAGGAGCTGGAGGTCCTCGAGGTACGGGATCGGTCTCTCGGCGTCGGTGACCTTGATCGGGCGGGTTCCTCGGACGAGGCCGGTCCGGAACCCGACGACCTCGGCGACCGATCGGCCAACCCAATCTTCCGGGGAGTCGAGGAGCGCGGTGTCTCCCGCGACCGGACTCAGGAGGGGGCCCACCGAGACCCGGGGATATCCGAACCGACCCACAAAGACCCCGGGAGGAGAGGATCCATTGAGCTCGCGACCCTCGAGCATGGGAAGGGTCTTCGCGAACGCGTCGTAGCGGAGAAGGATCGGGCACACCGGCTTTCCGCACAGAAGTTGGGCCGAGCGGCATTTGAGGCACAGCGCCGGATCGGTGTCGAGCCCAGGGATGCCGTAGGTCAGTGTCGGCAACGCCGGGCCGGTCGGCACAGGGAACGTCGACGCGAAGGAGCCTCCGTCCATCGATACCGATCTAGGCTCTCCCGAGCACTTGAAGGTCCCCGAAGAGGTACTGAAACGGTCCGGTCTCCTGCCGCTCAGCCTCAAATAGGATAGGGAGCGTGGAGACGCGCTCACGGGACTGTGGGGTAGCTTGGTCCATCCTTCGGGGTTCGGGACTCCGAGACGCCAGTTCAAATCTGGCCAGTCCCACTCGCCGGCATCGTACCCGCGGTGCGCAATCTACCCCGCGGCGAACTCCCGATCGTGGCTGCCGCTAAGCGGATCGCGAGGGTTGGGCCCCCGACCGAGGCGCGTCGATGGCTCGAGCGAGAGGCGTTCGGTCAGTGCCTCGTGGGACTCGCTCGACCCTCCGGGCCGAAGGCGAGGTACTCGTTCCCATCCGGATCGGCAAAGCGGATCGTCCATTCTCCCCAGGGCTCGGGATACGGCCCGGAGGTGATCCGCGC
>JAJYUO010000102.1 GCA_021792485.1 Thermoplasmata archaeon | reverse complement strand
TGGACCGGTTCAATCGGCACGCGCAGAGGAACCCGGCGTTCGCGCGCGAGCTCGCCGGGATCGAGCGGACGATCTCGGTCCGGCTCTCGGAGACCGAGATCTACGCGGTCGACCTGCGCGACGGCCGGCTGGAGCACCTCCGCACGTCGGCGCCGGCGAAGGCCGACGTGACGATCCGGACCGATCCCGATACGTTCCGCGGGCTGGTGGCCAAGGAGATCGGCCCGATGAAGGCGATCGTCACGGGACGGCTGAAGCTCGACGGGAGCCTCGAGGACAAGCTCCTGTTCCGCAAGCTGTTGTAGGGGCTCGGCCCGCTACGGCAGGAACACGCACGCCGCGATGCAGACGCCGTAATGGTCCATCGGGATCACGAGTTCTTCGGTACGATAGTGGATGCGCCGGAGCTCGACGCCGCGAAAGTGCGCGATCTCCTCCATGCGCCACTTCAGGAACTCCTTGAGCGACTTCTGCGTCCCGTGAAGGTGCCCTTCGGCGACGTAGCCCCCTTGGCCGTCGGTCCGGAACCCGTAGGCGATGCCGGCGCTGATGACCTCGCCCTCGCCGCCGCCGTGGCGGGCGAGGACGCAGTGGGTGATCGCCCCCCGCTCCAGCGCCACCCGGTCGACCTGACGGATCCCGATCGGAAGGACGCTCGAAACGCTCACGAGGTTCTGCTCGCCGATGCGTCCGTCCAAGAGCGCGAGGTCGAAGGCGTTGAGCTCGCTGGTCTTGTTGATCCCCTTGCCGCTGGTCACGAAGAACCGGGTGGGCACCGGAATCAGCGAGCCCGGACGCGCCGGGCGACCCGCCTCACGTGGCACGCTCGGCCGAACACTTTCCGAGTTTAAGCATTCCTAGACCGCATCACCGACCGGCGCGTCGTTGAGGGCGGACCGGCCTACACCATGATCGCGTGGCGGCGTCGCATCGACTCTTCGCTCTCTCCCCGGACCCGCATCCATTCGGCGATGAGCGCGTCCCCGAACCGAAGGCTCGCGGACTCGAAGACCGTGCCGAGAGGGGCGAGGCGCGGCTGGTCCGGATCGTCCGGGATTCGGAGCGGGACGAGAACGGTCGCCGCGTGCGCGAGCTTGGAGGCCGGTCGGCCCGTGATGACGATCAGCTCCGCTCCCTCCCGCCGAACGATGTTCGCGGTCTGGATGCTCGAATAGCTCTCGCCGCGGTTCGAGAAGATGATGACGAGATCTCCCTTCTGGACGATCGGCGTCACGCTCTCGCCGATGACATAGGCCGAGAGCCCGGCCTGCACGAGGCGCATCGCGAGCGCGCGGCCGATGATGCCGCTGCGCCCGGCTCCGTAGAGGAAGATCTTGGGCGAGCGCGCGAGGAGCTCGACGACCCGCTCGATCGTGAGCGGATCGATGTGGGAGAGCGCCGAGCGCGCATGCTCCGCGATGTACTCGTCGGCCCGGAGGAACGCCGAGCGGTCAGCCCGATCGACCATGGCCCGCCTCATGCGAGGGACGGCGAGGACGCGGACGGGCTTTCGCCTTTGCAGTCCGGCGCCTCGAACGGGCCGGACGGGCCCGGGGGCGGCGGAAGGGGTGCTTCGGCGCCGGCTTCGCCGGCGCCGGGACCCTCGCCGCGCCCCGCGCGGCGGGCGGCGGCGCGTGCAGGCGCATCCACCGCCGGGTCAACGCCCGTTCGTACAGGAGCTTCATCGACATCGCGTCGTGCTCGAGCAACGGAGAGCTCGAGATCACGGTCGCGTCGTAGTCGCGCTCCGTAAGGAGCTCGGCGAGAGGATCGAACCGGACCGTGCCCCGCTTGACCGGGGTGAGCCGCATGACGCCCGGCCCGAAGTATTCGACGCCCGAGAAGTTGAGATACAGCCTTCCTCCGCTCGCGGACCGGAACTCCTCGACCAGCGGCGCGTAGTCCTCGGCCTTCTCCAGCATCAGCCGCTCGCGCGCCACGATATGCGGGACGTTGAGCACGGGGACGACCCCCCGCACCTTGCGGGAGAGCGCCAGGATCTCCGGGCGGGAGCCGAAGACGTCCGGGTGGCCGCTCGGCTCGATCGCGAGGCGCGTGCTGCCGCGCGTGTACGTCGCGAGCCAGCGCGCGAGGTCGCCGACAATCCGCGCCATCTGGTCGAACGACTCTTCGCGGGAGTCCGGACCGTAGAATCCGAGATGCGTCACGAGGAAGCGGGCGCCGAGCCCTTCGGCCAGGACTCCCGCCCACTGAATCTGACGCGTCGACCGCACCCGCGCTTCGGCGCTGCCGAAGAAATCGACGTAGTAGGGGGCGTGCAGCGTGAGCTCGACGTCGAGGGAACGCGCGAGCGCCCTCGTCGTCTCGAGGTCCGCATAGTCCTTCGCGAGGCTCGTCGTCAGCGTCGTGACGGTCTCGCGCTTCTTGATCGGCGAGGTCAGGGAGGCGAGGGTCGGTTCGGCCGCCTCAAGCGTGCTCGCCCCCACCGCGATCGCGAGCTGCTGGACCAGCTCGCGCGGCCGCTTGCCGACCTCCTCGTCGAGCGCGACGCGCTGGAGCGGATTCACCTTGATGAACTGCGCCTCGAGCGCCGCCAGCCCGAGGTGGTGCACGTCTGCGATCCCGTCGCGCAAAGTGCGACCCTTGCACGAGAGAGGGATCCCCGCCGGTCCGAAACGGATCACGAGTTATCCATCCTCAAAAATCGTGGAACGCCCCGAAAGCATCGTTCTATATATCGCGAGCAGGCCCACGCGGGCCCCGCGATCGAGCGACCTTAGGGGCTCGTCGCCCGTCGATGGCCCAAGCCGACCAAGTAGATCTCGCTCGACGGGGCGCGCGACGCCGGAGGCTTCGTACGTTCGAGCCGACGGAACTGCCCGGCAAGTTCCGCCTCGATCTCGGGACGCAGATCGCCGTCGAACAGTTTGGCGACGAACGAGCCGCCCTCGGCGAGAACACGGGCGGCGACCTGGGCCGCGGCGCGCACGAGATCGACGGAGCGGGCGTGGTCCGTCGCGTACGCTCCGCTGATCCGCGGCGACATGTCCGAGAGCACCGTGTCGAACGGTTCGGGGCCGAGGCGCGCGACGAGGTCGGGATCCCCCACGCGAGCCCGAACGACCGCGAGACGGGGAGCCGGCGCGATCGGCCGGACGTCCACTCCGACGACCGTTCCGTCCGGGGCGGTGAGCGCGAGCGCGACGAGCGCCCAGCCCCCGGGGGCCGCGCCCAGATCGAGCACGCGGTGTCCCGGCCGGAGGATCGGATAGCGGTGGGCGAGGTGCTCGAGCTTGAACGCCGCGCGCGAGCGGAGTCCCTCGCGCTGCGCCGCGCGGTAGTACCGGTCCTGCCGGCGCTCCTGGACGAACCGTCGACCCATGGCGATGGCGCATCCTCGGCGGGCCTTAAGCGGCGTACCTCGGGCCTACGGTCGGTGGGGCCGTCCGAATTTGAATCGGAGTCTCTTGCACCCCAAGCAAGAAGGATGGTCCAAGCTACCCCACGGCCCCGTCGCGACCGGGGCGCCGACCCGGTCCGTTGAGATAAGGTTGCCCAAACCTCGCCCGATTCCCTCGACCCGAATCGAGAGCTTCCCCGCACGCCGCCCCCTAGACTCCGAACGCGGTCCGTCGCGGCGATCCCCACGGCGCGCGGGGGGCTTTGGGCGGTTCAGTGACCGGTCGCGAACCACCACGCGATCGCGCCCGAGCCGCCGATGATCACGGCCTCGCTGATCGCGAGCCAGAAGAAGACCTTGAGGTCCGAGATCCCTTCCTCGGGAGTGACGGTCGGGCCGGGCGACGAACCGCCCGGCGTCGGGGTGTACGGACTCTGGTAGGGGGTCGATCCCGCGCTCATCCCGCCGTCGACGCGACTTCCTCGCGCATTATATCGGCTCGGTTGAACCGGAGCGTGGGCCTAGGCGGCGAACCAGGGCAGGCGCGCTGCCGGTCCCGCCGGTTTGAGAACGAGCAGGTGGAGGTTCGCCCCGGGATCGCCGGGGGCGTAGGCGAATCGCATCGCCATCTGGTAGATTACGAACAGCGCATCCTCGTCGGAGCTCACGCCGAACGAGCGCGGGACGTCGATCCCAAAGCGCTGGCGGAGGATCGTGAGCATCTCCTCGAAGTCGACCTGCATCCGGCCCCCCGAAGCCTGAGCGCGACGGAACATCCCCACGACGATGCCGGTGGCGACGAGGCCCACCACCCGTGGGAAGGACGATAAAGCCGTGCAGGACAGGAGCAGGCCCGTGGCATTCCCACTCGCCACAGAGGTCGGAAGAACATAGAACAGGAGTTGGGCGTCTCCGAACCAGTAACTACAGGACGTGGCGACGTTGCTCACGTCACAATACGAAGGCATGATGCTGAGGCTCCAAGTATTGCCCGAGAGTGATGCGTTGGGACCGTATGGGATGGGAATGTAGGTGGTGTTGGTGTCGAATGCACCCGACGGCATGGAATAGACATAGGAGATGCCGTAAAGTGGGCTGTAGGATGGGATGGTGGTGAGGGCGTCGGCATAGGATGTGTGGGCTTGGGACGGGGAATAGACCGGAGAGAGCGTCAGGTTGGCCAGGTTCGCATCGGGTAGCGTGTAGGATATCTGAGCAGCGGACGGATCCGAATGGGACCAGAATCGCAACTGACCGAGGTATTGTTGGAAGGCGAGGGCCAATCCATCTGGAGTACCGCCTGAGAGAGTTTGGGGTGCGCCCAAGGTGTAGTTGGCAAA
>JAJYUO010000101.1 GCA_021792485.1 Thermoplasmata archaeon | reverse complement strand
AATTCCTCCGCGCGTTCGAGCGGCTCGCGCGCGTCGCGACCCGCCGCGGGGTCGCCGGGGAGCGACCGATCCGGGTGAAGGCGCCCCTGCTGAATCGGTCGAAGGCCGATATCGTCCGCATCGGCGAGCGTCTCGGCGTTCCGTGGGAACGGACGTGGAGTTGCTACGCCGGAGGTCGGCGGCCGTGCGGGCGCTGCGACGCGTGTCGGTTGCGCGCGCTCGGGTTCGCCGAAGCCGGTCGATCGGACCCGGCCCTCGCTACTTCCCCGCGGAGGCGGCCGCGAGCGCCGGCGCCGCGGGCGCGATCGGCGTGACGGTCGACGTGCAGAACGGGCAGCGCGTCGCCTTGATGTTGATCGTGGAGAAGCACTCGGGGCAGTCGCGCGTGGTGGGCGGCGCCTTGGCCTTGCGCGCGGCTATCCTCTCCGCGCGCTTTGCGAGCGGGTAGACGAGGACGAAGAAGATGACGACCATGACGACGACGAAGTTGATCAGCGCGGTGATGAACGCGCCGAACTGGAACTTCGCGCCCAAGAAGGTGACGATCAACGCGTTGTTGAGATTGCCGCGGAGCGCGAGCCCGATCAGCGGGCTGATCAGGTCGTTGATCAAGGCGGTGACCACCGCGACGACCGCGAGGCCGACCACGATCGCGACGGCCATCGACGCGAACGTGTTGTTCGTCAGGAACGTCTTGAGATCCGCCCAGACCCCCATCGCCGATCGCCCGCTCCTTCCCAAGGGAGGTCGCGCTGGCCGATATTTCAAACCTGTCGCGCATCGGCGGAGGGCGGTCACATCCGCTCGAGCCGCTCGATGCCCATCAGGTCGAGGACGTTGCCCAGGACCTGGTGCGCGGCGGCCACGAGCGTGAGACGGCTGGGCCTCTCCGCGCCCGAGGTGAGGACGGGCACCGCGTGGTAGAACCGATTGAATTCGTCCGCGAGGTCGTGGGCGTATCCGGCGAGGTTCTGGACGTGGTTCGTCCGCAGGACCCCGCGCAGCACGCGCGGCAGGCGGGCGAGCACCCGGATCAGGGCCTGCTCGGACTCGCTCGTGTAGCGGGCCGGGTCGTATCCGACGAAGAACTCGGTCGCCTCCGACTTTCTCAGAATGCTCCCGGCCCGGGCGTAGGAGTACTGCACGAACGGCCCCGACCTCCCCTCGAAGCTGAGCGCCTGCTCCCAGTCGAACGGTACCGGCTTCTCCGGGGCGACCCGAAGGATATGGAATCGGACCGCTCCGGTGCCGACCGCCTCCGCGATCCGATCGACCTCGGCTGCCTCGAGCGACTCCCAGCGGTCGCGTACCTCGCCCCGGGCCCGCTCCACGGCGTCGTCCAGGAGCTGGTCCAGCCAGACCGCCGACCCGCCGCGCGTCGACATGCGGCCGCCGGCATGCGCGAGGATGTCCTGATAGATGATGAAGATCGGGCGGTGCTCCTCGCCCAGCTCTTCGAAGAACGCGTTGAGCGTGCGGGCGTGGAGGCGATGGTCCTGGCCGAGGACGTCGATGACCCGGTCCGCGGACCGCATCTTCTTCAGGTGGTAGGCGACATCGCGCGTGATGTAGAGGCTGGTCCCGTTGCCCCTCTGGTAGACGACGCGGCTCGACTCCTTGGGCAGTCCGTACCGGCTCAGATCGAGCGCGCGGGCCCCGTTCTCCTCCGTGAGGGAGCTGGGAAGCTCGTTCAACCGGCGGAGGACCGCATCGACGGAGCCGTCGGTGAGGAGCGACGATTCCCAGACGAAGGTGTCAAAGCGGACGTTGATCCGGGCCAGCGTGGCGAGCATCCCGGCGAGGATCTTCTCGGCGAGTTCGCGGTGCAGCGAAGGGCCGTGCCCTTCCTCGATCCTCTGCACGAGATCCGCGAGCTCGGCCTGGGCGTCGGGATGGTCCTTGAGGTAGGCGCTCACGAACGGGTACGGCCGACCGTAGTACGCATCGTCCCGACGTACCGCCGGCTCCGGGATCAGGGCCGCCGCCGCGATCTCGGGGGGCCATTGGTCCGGAGGCTTCGACCAGATCCACGTGATCATCGCGGCCTGGCGACCGAGATCATCGACGTAGTACTGGGTCGTGACGGATTCGCCCATCGCGCGGGCCACACGGGCCACGGTGTCCCCGATGACGCCGTTGCGTACGCGGCCCACGTGCAACGGCCCGGTCGGATTGGCGCTCGTGTGCTCGACGATCGTCCTCGGGCCCGGCCCGTCCTGGCCCCCGTACCGCCCGCGTCGCGCCGCGATCCGCTCCAGGGTTTCCTGCGCGAGGCGCAGCGTCGAGATTCGGAAATTGACGAACGCCCCGTCGGCGCGTACGTCCTCGATCGAGCGGATGGGGGCCCAGGATCGCGCGAGTTCGGCGGCGAGCTCGGCGGGAGGGCGCCCGGCCGGGCCCGCGAGTCGATGCACCGGGAGCGCGACGTCTCCTTGAGGACCCCCCTCGAGATCGAGAAGGCTCGCGAGGACGGCGCGCTCCGCTCCGAGGCCGATCCGGCGCGCCGACGCCTCGAGGCCGTCCACAAGCTCCTCGAGGATCGGGGTCCATGGATCGGGCGATACCGGACCGCGCTCGGAGTCGGGTTTCGCCATCGATCGATAAGGGAATCTGCTTAAGCGGGGGGTCGGTTTTAACGGTTCCCTCATGGCGGCTCTTCTCCTCGTTCGCTACGGCGAGCTCGCGCTCAAGTCCCCGCCGGTCCGGCGGGATTTCGAACGGCAGCTCCGCCGCAACATCCTCGACCAGTTTCTCGCGAACGGTCTCGTCGGCCGCCTGCGCAGCGACCACGGCCACCTCTACGCGGAGGTCGACGACGCGGCCGTGGGGATGAGAGTGCTGCGCCGCGTGTTCGGCGTGACGTCGGTCAGCGAGGTGCGGGAGGTGCCGACGGAATTCGCGGCGATCCGAGACCGGTTGTTCGAGCTCGCCGAACCGGTGCTCCGGCCCGGCGCGTCGTTCGCCGTCCGGTCCCGCCGCACGGGCACGCACCCCTTCACGAGCCAGGAGCTCGCCCGGGACCTGGGAGCCGCCGTGCTCGACCGTTTCGCGGAACGGAACCTGTCCGTGGATCTCGAGCGTCCCGGCGTCGAGCTCTTCGTCGAGGTGCGCGGCCCCCGGACGTATCTCTCCCTGGATCGGGTCCAGGGCCCGGGCGGTCTTCCCCTCGGCGTCGCCGGCCGCGTGGCCGCGATGGTCGATGGCCCGCGCGGAGCGCTCGGAACGTACCTCATGATGAAGCGCGGATGCCGGTGCGCGGTCGTCACCCTGCCGACCGGACGCCCGCTCGTCGAAGGAGTCCTCGCCCGATTCGATCCGAAGGTCCGGGTCGATCACGCGGAGCCCGGCGAGGACGCCTGGGTCCCTCGGCTCGCCCGGGCGGCCGAAGAGAGCCGCGCCGATGGCATCATCCTCCCCCTCGACGTCGATGGCTACGCCGTCGAGCGAGAGCGTTGGGGGGACCGCGTCCTCTTCTCCCCGACGGTCGGCTTGAGCGACGAGGAGGTGGCGGATCGATGGAAGCGCATCGAGGAGCTCGCAGCGTGACGCAGCAGCGGCTCGATCCCGAACCGGCTCCCGATCCCGCTCCGTCGGGGATTCCCGACACGGCGGCCGTTCCGACAGCTCCGCCGTTGCCGCCCGGGCCCCCGGCCGAGCGACCGCTTCCGCCGGACTCGGGCGCCGAGCTGTGGGAGCGACGCCGCCGATGGCGCGAGGAACGCGAGCGGCGCAGCGACCTCGTTTCCACGTCGTCGGGTCGAGGGGACCGGCGTTCGGGCTCGGAGTCGGTCCCCTCCCAGCCGTCGGAAGCGTGAGTGCGGGGCACGCGCTCCGACGAACCGTCGGGAGAAGCGTTAAGTGGGCCGCTCGGGTCGAGCGGGCAGAGAGCGCCGTCATGCCGATCTATGTGGTGACCGGGCGGTTCCTCGCGCGCCGGAACGACTGGCAGATCTTCCGCAAGCGCCACGACGCTTCTTCGCCGGAAGAGGCGACGGAGTGGGCACTGAGCGAGATCGGGGGTTGCCATCACGTGGCGCGTCGTCTGATCCGGATCGAGTCGGTGGCCGCGGAGGCCTCGGCGTCGTGAGCGCGCGCGCTCCCGCGACGACCCCCGAGCAGCAGGTCCAAGAGGACCTGATGCGCCTCGATGCCTACCGCACCCAGCTAAGCCAGCTCCTCCAGCAAAGCCAGTTCCTCGAGAGTTCCCGGGCCGACCATCTCCGGGCGCGGGAGACGTTGGATGGCCTCGATCAACTGGACAGTTCGCGCGAGATCGTCATCCCGCTGGGCGCCGAGACGTACGTGCGCGGCACCGCCGCCACGAACGCGCCGGTCCTGATCGGGATCGGATCCGGCGTCGTCGCGGAGATGGACCGGGCCAAGGCTTCCGAGGTCCTTCACGAGCGGCTGACCCGCCTCGACCAGGCCGGACGGGAGCTCGGGGGCCAGATCGACGCCATCCAGGAGCGGATCGACATCCTGACGCAGCGGATCGAGGCGATGACCCAGAGCGGGCAGGCCCCCGCCGCGACGGACGATGTGGGCCGCGATTAAGGCGCGACTGCGGCGTTCCGAACCGTCGGAGGCGACGGCGTCGGTCGATCCGACGGCGCCGTCGGCCCCCGAGCCGCCTCCTTCCTCTCCGCCCCGAAGCGAAGCGGTCCCGTCCCCGTCCCGCGGGGTCGCCGCCCCCCTCAACGAGCCGGCGCAGCACTTCACGCAGGGCGGGTTTGGCCGCCGCCTCA
>JAJYUO010000100.1 GCA_021792485.1 Thermoplasmata archaeon | reverse complement strand
AACTCTTGCTGGCTCATGTCGAGAGAGCTGTTCACTTCGGCGATCGCTTCCGTCGACTTCGTGAGGTTGCCGTAGCGACCGACGTTGAGGCGCATGTGACCCCGAACGAGGCTCACATAGCCGTTGTCAATCAGCACCACTTCGTCCTTCGCAATCGATCCAATCTGCTCGTTCCACAGGGAAAGGATGATCGTGGCCGTGTCGTCGCCGACAACCGCCTCCGCCACCTTCCGCGGGTCGCCGAACTTGCCCATTACTTCCTTGGGCTCGCCGACGTTCACCACTTTCGCGAGAACGTTGACTTGCTTCGAGCTCGGCGTCAGGTCGCGCACTTTCGTCAGGGTCTTCTCCATCTCGTTTGCCTCTTCGCTTTCTTTCGCGTTGGTCTCGAACGAACGTTGGGCTCCCGCCTATCCTCGCGAACTACAGGTTCGAAAAATCAAACCGGCGGGCCGCTCGAAATCGGCGAGGCTTTCCGTTCCTTCGTCGATTGGACCGAGCCCTCCGTATATAAGCTTGGCGTAGCGCGACGATGTCGGGGAAGTGACGGGGAACGATGCGTTCAGTCGGGCTTCGGCGGCCGGGTGATGATGAGCTCCTCGGCATGGCTTCGCGCGCGCTCGCGCGCCGCGTGGTGGGCCGCGTAGAATCCCTTGGCCCGCTCGATGAGCTCGCCTTTGCAGTCCCCGCAGAGGAGCGCGCCGGAGCGGCAGTCGCGGGTCACCTGGTCGAACTTCCCCTCGCTCTCGGCGAAGCGGGTGCGCCACAGCGCCCACACCGAGCAGATCTCAGGAGTCGCCCCGAGCCGGCGCTGCTCCTCGACCGAGGCCCGTCCCCCCGTGAACGCCTTGCGAATCTTCCGCTCGACGGTCTTCGGAGGATCGGTGAGGAAGAGCGCGTTGTCGGCGGCATTGCTGCCGGTCGTGGACATCGCCGTCTCGCCGAGGAGCCCCGGGATCATCTGGCTGTGGAGGAGCGCCGGCTTCGGGTATCCGAGCGACTCGGCGATGTCGCGGGTGACTCGGAAGTGGGGATCCTGGTCGATCCCGCACGGAATGAGGCAGGGGACGCTCCGGCCGCTCTCCCAGGACGGATAGAGCGCCGGCACGGTCTGCAGGGCCGTATAGAACACGAGGCCGATGTTGGCGCTCGGCGGGAACCCGAACACCGCCTTGACGGTCGAATACGGGATCTTGCGGGCGACCCGTACCGCGAGGGGGTACATCGCCGCGATCGAACGGGAGTCGAAGAAGACGTGCGTCCTCGTCCGGTCGAACCCGACGGCGAGGATGTCGAGAAGGTTCTCGTATCCCCAACGGACCGACTCCTCTCGGGAGAGCTGGCTCCGGGCCCAGTACTTCTCGTCGTCGGTGATCTGGATGTACATCGGAGCGTCGAACTTCTCTTGGAGCCAGCGGCACAGCTCGAACGAGACCAGGTGGGAGAGGTGGAGAGGGCCCGAGGGGCCCCGACCCGAGTAGAGGAAGAACCGCTCTCCCTTTCGGTACTGCGCGAGGAGGGCCCCCAGGTCCCGGTGAGAGTAGTATACCCCGCGCGTGATCAGCGGGTGGAGAGCCCCGCCCGCCGCCGTTCGGAGCTCCTCGAGGACGGGCCCCGAGAGCTCCTGCGTTCCGAACTGCGCCCGAAGCCGCTCGTAGTCGATGCGGCCCCGGACCTCGTAGGGAGTGACGACGAACGACTCCTTGTCGGGCACGCTGCTTCCGCGCCCCTACGTTCGGTATGGGTATGAGGTCGGCGCTGGGCGCGGACCCCCCACCGCGGGCGGCCCTATCGCCGGCGATGCTTAAGTAGAGGACCTCAATCCGCGCGGGGCCGTGTCGCGCATCCACTCCAGCCGCAAGGGACGGGCGGGCTCTCACCGCCCGTACCCGGCGACCAAGCCCGCCTGGGTCACCCAGACCCAAGAGGAGGTCGTCGAGCAGGCCGTCTCCCTGTCCAAGACCGGGCTCACCGCGGCTCAGATCGGCCAACGGCTGCGCGACTCCTACGGCATCCCCTCGGTACGCGCGGTCACGGGCCAGCGGATGACCGATCTCCTGAAGGCGCAGGGGATTCAGAACGAACTCCCGGAAGACCTTCAGGCCCTGCTCAAGAGGGTCGTCCACCTCCAGCGCCACCTGCAGACCCACCCCAAGGACCTCGCGAACCGTCGCGGCCTATCGCTCATCGAGTCCCGGATCCGCCGTCTGGCCCGCTACTACCGCGACCACAAGGTCCTTCCCGAGACGTGGCGCTACTCCGCCGCGGGGGCTGCCCTCCAGGTGGAGTGATGCCCCAAGGCCCCGAGGAGTTCGTTTCCGATCCCCGGTACGGCGAGGAGTTCGCCCGGGCGAAGGACCTCGTCCTCGGGCATCCGGGACGCTGGCGGATCATCTACCATTACGACGGAGACGGGATCGCGAGCGCCTCAAGCGCGCTGCGCGCCTTCGCGCGGCTGGGTTACCCGACGCAGGCGACGGCCCTGATCGGGGTCGAGCGGGAGCGGATGGCGAGCCTCGCCCGCGCCACGCCCGGGCCCCTGCTGGTGGTGGATACGGGCGCGAGCTGGCTCGACCTCCTCCAGGAGCATCCTCACCCGGTCGTCGTCCTCGACCATCACCGCTACTCGGGTTCTCCCGCGCTCGGCGAGCGGATCGCCCATGTGAACCCGCTCGACTGGGGGACCGACGGCATGAGCGAGATGTGCGCGTCGACCCTCACGTGGCTCTTCACGATCCATCTGGACGGCCGGAACTGGGACAACGCGCCGTGGGGGCTGTCCGGAGCGATCGCGGACCGACAGCACGTCGGGGGGTTTCGGGGTCTCAACGCCACGCTTGTCGAGGAGGCAACCCGGCGGTCCCTCCTCGCATCGCACCCGGGCCTCGGGCTCCGCGGGCCCAGCCTCTCTACCGCGCTCGAGACGAGCGTCGATCCGTTCGTCCGGGGAGTTTCGGGCCACCCGGACGGCGTGCGGGATCTCCTCGCCGAACTCCACCTCGACGGCAACCGATCCCCCCAGCGTCTCGCGCCGGAGGAGGAGGAGCGGCTCGCCCGAGCGTTGATGGACCGCTTGCGAGCCTCCGGGGTGAACGAGACCTACGTCGGGATGGTCCGACGCGAGCGGTGGTCGATCCCGTCGTTGGGAATCGACGCGGAGGAGCTCTCCGATCTCCAGAACGCCTGCGGACGGGCCGGCGAGCCCGGCACCGGCGTCGCGATCGCTCTGGGGGATGCGGCCGCCCTCGATCGCGCCCGGAACGCCGAAGCGCGGTGGCGCCGAGGGATCCTCGAGGGGCTCCTTCGCTTGGAGGCGGGGGGCATAAATTCGATGCGGTCTCTCCAGTGGTTCGAGAGCCCGGAGAGCACGCTCGCGGGCACGCAGGCGGGACTCGCGATGAACTACCTCCTCGATCCGCAGCGGCCGGTCTTCGCGTTCTCGCGCGAGGGACCCGGACCGATCAAGGTCAGCGCGCGCGGAACGACGGAGCTCGTCGCGCGGGGTCTCGACCTCGCGAGCGCCTGCCGCACCGCCGCGGCGGAGGTTCGGGGGGAAGGAGGAGGACACCGCATCGCGAGCGGTGCGACGATCCCGGACGGCTCGCGCGATGCGTTTCTCGCGGTCCTCGACCGTGAGATCGCGGGTCAGCTCGCTCCCCGGCCGCCCGCCGGAGGCGCCGCGTGACGGATCCGGGGCCGGCGACCCTCGAGACCGACGGCGCGGCCGACCGGGTCCGCGACCACGCCCTGGAGCGGGAGATGCACCGTTCCTACATCGACTACGCGATGAGCGTCATCATCGGCCGGGCCCTGCCGCTCGGCCGGGACGGCCTCAAGCCGGTCCAGCGCCGGATCCTGTGGTCGATGTGGGAGTCCGGGGCGACCCACGACAAGCCGTTCCGCAAGAGCGCGCGCACGGTCGGGGAGGTGCTCGGGAAGTACCACCCCCACGGCGACATGTCGGTCTACGACGCCCTTGCTCGGATGGCGCAGCCGTTCAGCCTGCGGTATCCGCTGGTGGAAGGGCAGGGGAACTTCGGCTCGATCGACGGGGACTCGCCGGCCGCGATGCGGTACACCGAGGCCCGCCTCTCCCGCCTCGCCGAAGAGCTCCTCCAGGATATCGAGAGCGAGACCGTCGAGTGGAGCGACAACTTCGACGGGACGCTCAAGGAGCCGGGCTACCTCCCGGCGAAGCTCCCGAACCTCCTCGTCAACGGCTCCGCCGGGATCGCCGTGGGAATGGCGACCAACATGCCGCCGCACAATCTCGGCGAGATCGTCGACGGCCTCCTGCTGCTCCTCAAGAAGCCGCAGGCGGACCTCGATGATCTGATGAGGGTCATCCCCGGGCCGGATTTCCCGACCGGGGGTGCGGTGAGCCGGGAGGGGATCCGGGAGGCCTACGAGACCGGGCGCGGAATGATCCATCTGAGGGGCACCGCCGAGACCCGGGAGCGGGACGGCAAGGAAGAGATCGTCATCACCGAGATCCCATACGAGGTCAACAAATCGAACCTGCTCCTTTTGATCGCCGATCTCGTCAAGTCGAAGCGGATCGACGGTGTCACCGACCTCCGCGACGAATCCGACCGGAACGGCACGAGCGTGGTCCTCGAGCTACGGCGCGACGTGCCGGCCGAGATCGTCCTCAACCGGATCTACGAGCACACGCCGCTCGAGTCGAGCTATGGCGTGATCAACCTGTGCATCGTCGAGGGCCGACCGCGCGTTCTGCCGCTGCGGGACCTCCTTCAGCTGCACCTCGA
>JAJYUO010000099.1 GCA_021792485.1 Thermoplasmata archaeon | reverse complement strand
GAGGTCGCGCAGAATGAGGGCGACCTCGTCCTCGTCCGCGCCTTCGCTGACGTCAACGCACAGCGCGTAGTTCTTGACGAGGCCGCAATTCTGCCCTTCGGGCGTCTCGTTCGGGCACAGGCGTCCGAACTGCGTCGGGTGCAAATCGCGCGCCTCGAAGTGAGGCTGCGTGCGGGTCAGCGGGCTCGTCACGCGACGCAGGTGGCTGATCGTCGACATGTGGCTCGTCCGGTCGAGCACCTGGCTCACCCCGGCCCGGCCGCCGACCCAGTTCCCCGTAGCAAGAGCGTGAACGAGCCGCTGGGTCAGAAGGTCCGGACGGATCGCGCTCGCAATCCGAAGGTCCTTCTTTCGAGCGAAGGAGCGCTCGAGCTGGTACTTGAGATCCTTGAGCAGGAGGCTGAAGGCGACTCGGAACAGATCCTCCATGAGGTCGCCCGCGAGCTTCAGGCGCTTGTTGGCGTAGTGGTCCTTGTCGTCCTCGCCGCGCTCCTTGAGGTGGAGCTCGAGGACGGTGCGGGCCATGCGCGCGAGGTAGAGCGCCTTCTTCAGACGGTCCGCCTTCGTGTCGCCGAGGTGCGGAAGGAGCGAGCGGTCGAGGATCCCGTCGACCTTGCGCTGCCGGTACTCTTTCGCCTGGCCGGTCGCGAACTTCTTCTCCAGGAAGAGAAGCGCGTCCTCGGTCGAGAGGATCCCCTCGGGAGGGTACGTCCTTTTCGAGAGCGACTCCTCGAGGTTGACGTTGAGGAGATGCTTCATCGTCTGGACGAACGGCTCGTCCAGCGGCAGCAGTTCGCCCAGAACCGCTTGGAAGATCTCCTCGTCGTTCTTCATCCCGAGGGCCTTCATCAGGACCACGAGCGGGATCTGGCCGCTCGCGGTCGGGACGCTCACCTGCAGGATCCCTTCCTTCTTCTTCTCGACCACGGTGAGGGACCGGTAGCCGCCGCGCTGGCTGAACACCTTCGCGCTTTCGACCGGCGTTCCGTATCGCTCGCTGTATTCGGCAAAGATCCGGTTCGGAGCGAGGTCCTCGAGGCTGATGATCACGCGCTCGGTGCCGCCGATGATAAAGTACCCTCCGGGATCAAGCGGGTCCTCTCCGTACTCGACGAGCTTCGCGCGATACTCTTCGTCGGAGATCGGGAAGCCGGAATCGCGCTCGATGTTGACGCGGTTCAAGTTGCACGGCCGGCTCTTGACCATGATCGGGAGATCGCCGATGTGCACGTTCTCCGGAGCGCGCTCGACGCCGTTCTCGACGACCGTGACGTTGAGGTAGATCGGCGCTTGGTAGGTGAGGTTGCGCAGCCGCGCCTCCATCGGCGTGAGCGTCGGCTTCGAGCCGACGGGCTCTTTGACGAAGGGCTGACCCACGAAGATCGTGGGTTCCGCCGACGGGCTCACGAGGCCGGTGCGTGAATCGCGCCGTCGGCCGACGCGCACGTAGATCGAGCTCTTCGTCTTCTGGACGTCCAAGCGAACGACCCCGCGTTCCGCGGAGTCTTCGCTCACCCGAGACTCGTCGACGATGCGCTGCATGCGCGAGTTGGGATTGTCGTTCGTCGGGAGGAAGTCGTTGAAGCTCGCGAGGTGGTGGTTGACGATCGACCGCTCGCGGAAGAAGGCGTCGACGATCTCGCGCATGACTAGGCACCCCCGTCGCCCGGGACAATCACCCGGTAGGCGATCGACAGGCCGGCGGTCTCGCTCGGCCGGCGGATACGGACGAGGCGCCCGGCAAGCGGCTGCCCTTCCTCCTTCGCCTTCACGAACCCGGGATCGGTCTTGAGGCCGGGGTCCTGGAGCAGGATCTTCGGCAGCCGCTCGGCCACCGTACGTAGCTCCGCGAGCACACGCTTGGACTCCTCTTCGCTGAGGAGCTCGTGCGGAGGGACCAGGTGGTGGGCGACGAACGGTCGGGACGGGACGGCGGTTTTGGCGGCGGACTTCCGGGAGCGCGAGGACGCGCGGGCTCTAGTAGGAGTCATGGAACCTCAGCCCGATAGAGGGGGGAGCGGGCCCGGGGGGAATCTCGACGGTCCCGAGCGTCGCCGTTCCGGACCCGCGTTCGAACCCCCGGCCAACTGGTTAAAAGCCAGCTGCTCTGTCCCGGGCCGAAGGAGAACGCCTGCGGCCTACCGGGCTGAGCTACGGGCCCGATCCTGCCCTCGGCACGAGAAACCGTGTCAACGTATTTCAGGATATTCCCGACGGCGTTCACTTGATGCTCTCCAGCTGGGACATGAGCGACCAGATCGCCGTCCGGCCGTGGATCGGTAGGTTCGGGTCGCTCGCGAGGTCGTCCAGGACGCTGACCGCGGAGGCGATCCGTACGTCGAGCGCGGCACGAGGCCGATCGAGCTCGTCGCGCGCCGCCTGAGCTCCGCGCCGGATGTTGCGCGGGACCGAAGGGTCTTCGGCGAGCTGGCTGAGCGAGGAACCGATCCGGGCCAATTCCTCCGACCGTCCGTCGGCGGGAAGGGCGGCCAGAGTCGGGGGCGGGCTCGCGGGACCGCTCATGGGCGGCTAACCTCCCCGCCCTCCTTGTAGGCGGTGACGACGAGGAGCGTGCGCGTTTCGCGGATCCCGTGGACTCCGGGCAGTCGATGGAGGACGAACTCCTTCAGCTCGTCGTACCGCGGAAAGCGGACCTTGAGGAAGATGTCGGTGTCGCCGGTCACGAGAAAAACATCGTCGACCTCGGCGAACTTCGCGACCTCGCTGGCCACGGTGTCGGCCTCGCTGGTCTCGACCTTCAGCGCGATCAGAGCGACGACATGCTCGTCCCCCCATACCTTCGTGAACGCGCTCTCGACCGTTCGGCTCACCGGTGACTTGGACGTTGGATTATCCATCGTGTTCCTCCCTCGACTCGGACGCGACGCTCCGCTCTTCTTCCCCGCGAATGCCCGCCTCGACCCCGTGACCTACGTCTCGGGGCTCGACTCGAACTCCTCTTGGAGGTCGTTGATCACTTGGTCGATGACGACGCTGCTCGACGGAGCGTGGTACTCCCGGACGCCTCCGGCTTCGCTCGAAACCCGAGCGACGGTCTCCGAGCCGCTTCGGAGGAATTCTACGTTGCAAATGAGCTCCTCCATCAGTGGCCGGACCCCCGAGCCGGCGACTCGAAAAAAGACCCCTATATATGCTCAGCGGCAACCGACCCCGCCAACGGCACGCCCTTCAGATTCCCGACGGCCCGGGACGAATGGGCAGCCAAGACCGTCAGGCGCCACGTCGCGAAGAGGGCAAAGGCGGGGCTGCGCTCCCACACGAAGGGCAGTACCGAGCGGAAGACGGGATCGGCGAGCCGCACGTCGGGCAGGGGATCGGCGCGTCCGGGTCCCGCGGCGGAGCCATGCGGTCGGCGGAGGAGGCGATCGAGGACGGGAACGTAGGTTCCTCCCGGGCTGGGAGACCGGGCGGCGTCCGCGCGGTCGACCCACCGGCGCTCACGGAAGGCTCGGTCGCCCGGGACGTGGACGATGGCCGTGTGCGCCTCGCTCGCTCCCGCCGCTCGGCCCGGCGGCTCGCCCTCGCGCTCGCTGCGGCCACGACTCCGGCGACGATCGCGATGCCAAGCAAGGCGTAGATCAGCGGGAAGCCGCAGATGCCGGCGACGCACAGCGATCCCAGGTCGGCGAATGTCGCCCCCGGCGGAACGGTCGGCGCGAATGCGATCGGCAGCGCCCGCGTCGTGTTGGACACGGTGAACGAGCCGAAAGCGGGGGTTGCGGAATAGCCGACGGGAGGCCCTACGGCGAATCGATACGTGCCCCCGGCCAGCGGGAACTGAATGACCGGGCCCTGGGAAGATCCGTTCTCCGAGCCCCCGGGTCCGCTCAGGACGATCGACCATTCCGTGCCGGAAGGGAGTCCGGATTCCTCGAAGGTGACGACGTACTCGTTCGTCGACGGCGCTGCGAAGTCGACGTACTGGTTGATGGCCGCGCCGCGCACGCCCACCGTTCCCGAGCCGGACCGAGGAAGATAGTTGGCCGGGGTCCACGTCTCGAAATAGTACGTACCGTTCGCGAGATCGAGCGAGATCGTCGTGCCGCTACAGCCGACGCCGATGCTGCCGACGGTGCAGGAGACGGGAGGGGGGGCCCCGGGGCCCTCGACGGCGACGGTCCAGATCGTATCCGTCGGCAGCCCGGTCTCCGTGAAATTGACCGCGTACCGAGCGGTGCCAACGAGCGCGGGATTCCCGGCGTCTAAGGTGGTATACAGGATCACCCCTTGGTCCCGGGCACCGGCTTCGAAGGAGGTGCTCCAGTTCGCTGCGGCCCCCGCCCAGGTGAGGTTGACGGCGGTCTCCCCGGTCTGGCTAGCGCTCCCCTGGAGCACCGCGCCATGGGGGGCATCGACGAACGATGCCTGGCCGGTTTCTTGTACGGCGAGTGTAAGCTGGCCGGCCGTCGAAGGGCCAAAGATTCCTTCCCCGAGCGTCGGCCCTCCCACGAGGGCAAGCTGGGGGTCGAGACCCCCGGAGTCGCCGCGGTAGGCGCTGTTCGCATACGGTCCGTTCGTGAACTGCTGGCCCTGCCAGAAGTAGCTATAGTTGTATCCCGCGATGATGAACGCACCGCCCGGGACGGCCAGCTGAAGGAGCTTGCCGTTGACGTTGAAGTTCAGCGCCCGGCTGGTCCCGGCACCGGCTAACGAAATCGACATCGACCAGACCACCGGGGTCGAGATCGTCGTTCCTTCCAACGGGAAATCGTAGGTGTAGATCGTCTCGCTCGGATAAAGGCCGAAGAAGGGATAGGAGAC
>JAJYUO010000098.1 GCA_021792485.1 Thermoplasmata archaeon | reverse complement strand
GCCGCGGCCGTTGCCGCCGCGCTGGCGGTCGGGGCGGCGTTCGTTTGGTCGACGTACTACGTCTTCGTCGTCTGGCTCGGACCGCTGGTCCTCCCCGTCGCGACGATCGTCTATCCGTTCCTGTTCGGTGGGATCGCGTTCCTGGCTCTCGCGTGGGCGCGGGGGGACGCGGGATCGTTCGCGCGTCTTTGGGTCGAGCCGGCGGCGTGGGCGAGGATCCTTCTGATCGCGACCCTCCAGACGGCGACCGTGGCCGCCACGTACGCGATCGGCCCGATCGACAGCTCCCTTCTCGCCCTTCTCGGGGACGTCATCGCGGTGCCGTTGCTCCTGATGGCCGTCTACGGCGAGGACCGCCCCCTCCTTCGCAGCCCGTGGTTCGTCGCGGGCGTCGTCGCCTGCCTCGTAGGCGGTGGCCTGAGCATCGTGGCAGGACATCCGCTCACCCCCGTCCACGGCTGGGCGTTGGTCGTCATCCCCGCGATCCCGCTCACGATCGGGTTCTACTTCCTCCTGACGGCCCGCGCGGCGCGGACGGCCCCGGCGACGGTGCTCAACGGTCAGGCGTTCCTCGGAGCCGCCGTCGTGATCGCCGTCCTGTCGCCTCTGTTCCCGGGGGGAGCGCGCGGGCTGGGAGAGCTCTCGTGGGAGGCGGTAGGGCTCTTCGTCGCACTCGGTCTCAGCACGTTCTTCGTCGCCCAGTGGCTCTATTTCATCGCCATCGGACGCGGGGGGCTCGTGTCGACCGCGATCTGGATGTCGCTCATCCCGGCGTTCACGCTCCTACTGTCGGTCGTGGTGCTCGGCATCGCGCCCGTGATCCTCGGGGCGCTCGGGGTTCCCATTGCGGTCGCGGGCGCGTTCATCGCCCTCGAGGGCCAACGCCGGGTGGGCGAGCCGGCCGCGCCTAGTTCCACCGGGTGAGCGGGGACTGCGTCCGGCGCCGCTTCGGCGTCCCGAGGTCGCTCGCCGGCGAATCCAATGAGAGGGGCTCGGCGCTCGGGGCCGCGCCGGGGGCCGGGTCCGGTACGGCCGCCTCTCCCAGCGTCCGCTGGGTCGACCGGCTCCCCTTGAGCAGGGCGATCGCGTCCCAGCCGAAGACCTCCGTCACCCGGGCGAGGGTCTGCGCGACGCGGTCGGCGTAGTAGGCGTAGTCCGGTTCCTTGGCGAACGTGCGACCCTCGATCCACGGCTCGATCTCCTGGGGACTCTTCCGGGAATTCGTCACGATCCAGGCGACGCGCATGCCCGGGATCACGTCGTACCCTTCCGCCTTGAGCTGTCGATAGACCCGCAGGAACGGGAGCGACTCTTTCGTGGACGCGTTGTACTCCTCCTCGGCGCGGACGGTCCGGGAGATCACGAGCTGCTCCTTCGGCACCTGACGGTCGAGGAGGGCCTGGACCAGTTCCGAGGCGCGCTTCTTGACCCCGGCGATGTCGCCGTTCATCACGAGCTCAAAGACCTCCAAGAGCGACCTCGATTGATAGTCGAACGAGTCGGTCCGACGGGTCTCGTATCCGCGGACGACCATCTCCTGCTTCGGCCAGACCTGGCGGCCGACGTAGCGCTTCTTCGCGCCGTGGGAGAAGAACGCCTCGTACACGGACTGGAACTCGAACGCGACGTCCTCCCGGGAGAACCGCTTCGCGATGCGCTCCCCGAACGCGCGGGCTCCTTCGAGCGAAGGTTCGGGCGATCGCACGAAGACGCTGTCCGTATCGGAGTAGACGACCTCGTTGCCGTCGTCCTCGAGCGCCTTGATGATCGAGGTGATCTGATCCCGGGCGAAGGAGGTGATCGCGGATCCGATCGCCTTGTCCGTGAACCGGTAGAAGCTCGAGGCCAGGACGCCGTAGAACGAGTTCATCAGCACCTTGACGGCGTTCTGCAGACCGTTGTAGTACTCGCGCGCCTCGGCGCTCTCCGCCGAACGTTCGAGCTGGCGGAACCGCTCCCGGTCCGCGAGCAGCTGGCGGAGGATTTCGGGGATGATCCCGCGGCGGACGGTCGCGGGCACGAAGCGCGCGCCCGACGGGCTGATCGTCGTCCCGTCGGCCGCAAGGGTCGTGAAACAGATGTTCCGGGAGATGATGATCGAGGGGTACATCGACTTGAAGTCGAGGACCGCCACCCATCGATAGATGCCGGGTCGGATCGCGTGCACGTACCCGCCCTCGATCGCGGAGTCCCGGCGGGCATGGTGGCTCGGCGGCACTCCCACGTGCTGGGCATCCGCGATCGGGATCAGCAGGGCGTCGATGTACTGGGACGTCCGTCCGTTCAGTCCCTCTTCCAGGGGCAGGTGGGCCACGGTTGCGAGGTCCGCCCCTCGATCGACGATCCGCAGCCGCTCGAGGATCCTTAGCGCGAGGTCGGCGTCGTGTTCGCAGTACTCCATCACGCGCTGCGGGTCCTTTGCCCACTCCTCCGGGATCGCCCGGCGGTCGACGTCGAGCTTGGTGTCCCCGAGGAGCGTGCGGGCGACGAACTGAAGGCTCTCCTGCTTCGGCTTGAGCTCGCGATGGACCCACCACCACGCGTCGGCGACCACGCGGCCGGTGATGCGCCATAGGCGATCTCCCGAGTCGCGAGGGGCGGACCGATCCCGCCCGAGGGCGAGGCCGGGAGCGGGGAGCTGGACGGCGGCCGCGCGATCGACGAGCAACGGGAAGTCGTAGCCCCCGATGTTGTATCCGGTGAGGACGTCCGGATCGTCGTCGGCGACGAATCGCACGAAATCCGCGAGGACCTGGGCTTCCTCTCCCGAGAGTCGGAACGTGGACCGTGGACGCCCCCCACCACTCGCCACTCCGCAGATGGTGTAGATCGTCCGCTCTTTGATCGCGTTCTCGATGTCGAAGCTCAGCACGCGCAGGTTCGGTCGGAACGGCTCGATGCGGCGGATGTCGCGCTCCGCGTCATGGACGATGCGCACCACCCGCTCCGCCGAGTAGAGCCGACAGACCTCGTCGGGCTCCTCCTCAGCCTCGAAGGCGACCGTGAGCCCGAGGTGCTTGTCGTAGACGAACCGATGGACGAACGGGATGTCGCAGGCGATGACGTTCGGGATCGGACCGGGCCGGCGATACCGGTCACGGTACTCCGGCACCAACCACGGATTGCGGATCGTGACGCGCGCGGCGGGGTGGTTCGCTCCGGCCAGCCACGTCGTTTCCTCCTCCACCGAGACGACCTGGCTGTCGGCGGCGAGGCGGGCGCGTTCGTCCTCCGTGGGGTCCACGAGCATGAAGTACGGTCGGAAGCCGTAGTACCGGGCGACGACGACCTGTCCCGTCCGGGTCCGGCCGTAGAGCTCGACGACCACGCCGTCCTCGACGGCCTTGTACGTCCCCTCCACGACGAAGAGCTCGATCGTCTCCACTTCTCGATGGAGCGCGTGCCAAGTTAAGTGGATTGGGGACGCCGCTCGGCTATCCATTCTTCAAGGCGCCGCACATCCGAGTGCCACCGGCTTGCCATGACGCGGGAGCGCAGGCTCGCGGCCGGATGGAGGAGGGGAAACACCGGGGGTCCGGCGGGCCGCGTGCGGGGGACTCCCGCCGCTTGGGTGATCGGCGGAGCCGATGGATCCATCGCCCGGAGCGCGTGGCGCCCGAGCGTGACGAGGGACGTGGGGCTCAGGATCCGGAGCTGGCGATCGAGGTACGGGCGGCAGGTGAGCGCCGCTCGGGCATCGAACCGGTTCTTCGGCGGTCGGCACTTGAGAACGTTGAGGATCCCGTACTCCCCTTCTCGCAATCCGACGATCTCGATGGCGCGATCCAGCAGCCTCCCTCCACGGCCCACGAACGGCCGGCCCTCCCGGTCCTCTCGCGACCCGGGCGCTTCGCCGACGAACACGAGCCACGGACGACCCCCGCCCCGGTAGGTCACGGCGTGCTGGCGTCGGGATCCGAGCGGACAGCGCCGGCACGCGCGGATCTCTTCGGTGAGACGGTACCACGATCGGGACGGCGGTCCCTCGATGGGCGGGTAGCTGCCCGCGGGGCCGGGCGCGACGCTCTCCGTCACCGGTTCGAGAGAAAAGCGAGGCCACCGTTAAATAGAGGGTCCCTGTGGCACGACTCCCTTACGGCGATCACATGCCACCCCCGTCCGGACTCAATACGGCAGGAAAGCTCAAGGACCTCCGCCAGCGCCGACGCTGGTCGGACCGCTACTACAAGCGCCGGACCCTGCATCTCAAGGAGCGTTCGGACCCCCTCGAGGGAGCGCCCCAGGGCCGCGGGATCGTAATCGAGAAGGTCGGGGTCGAGGCGAAGCAGCCGAACTCCGCGATCCGCAAGTGCGTCAAGGTGCAGTTGATCAAGAACGGCCGCCAGATCACCGCCTTTGCGGTCGGCGATGGGGCGATCGGGTTCATCGACGAGCACGACGAAGTCCTGGTGGAAGGGATCGGAGGGCGCATGGGGCGCTCGTATGGGGACATTCCGGGCGTCCGCTACAAGGTGATCCAAGTGAACGGCGTCTCGCTGGACGAGCTCGTGCGCGGCCGCAAGGAGAAGCCGCAGCGATGAGCGGACCCCCCGAAGCGCCGGCGCCGCGATCCGCCGTCCCCCCCGAGGAGTCCGAGGGCCCGGTCATCACCCGCCCTCCGGCGCCTCCTCCACCGCCGTTCCCGATCCCGCCGTTGTTCGGAAAGTACTCGTTCGAGGGTCTCGAGGTGCACGATCCCGGGCTCGCGCCGTACCTCTATCTCCACCCCATCTACGCCCCCCATACCGAGGGAAAGCTCTCCGGCCGCCCGTTCCAGAAGACCCGGATGCATCTCGTGGAGCGGCTCACGAACCACCTGATGAAGGGGGAG
>JAJYUO010000097.1 GCA_021792485.1 Thermoplasmata archaeon | reverse complement strand
AGCGCGGGCCTCGCCCGGATCAGGGGCGGGGCGCTGGGTCCGGGCCAGGAGCAGGGTGTCCCCGGTGGCGATGCGCGTGTCCGCCGGGGGCAGGGAGAGCATGCGGCCGTCCCGGTGGATGGCCAGCAGGGTGACGCGGTCGCCGAGCAGCCCGCGCACGTCGCGCACCAGGGTGCCGGCCAGCGGGTCGCCGGTGTGCACGGGGCGTTCCGCCACCTCCAGGCCGGCTTCGAGGACCATGTCGTCGACGAACGCCGCAGACAGGGGACGGGCCACCAGGTTGGCGATGCGCCGCCCGCCGAGCACGGTGGGCAGGACGACCCGCTCCACCCCGAGCGCCCGCAGGTGCTGTTCGGCGCGGGCGCTCTCGGCGCGGGCGACCACAGCCACGCCCGGCGCGACGTCGCGCACCGCGAGCAGGGCGTAGAGGTTCTGCGCGTCGTCGGGCAGGGCCAGCACCACGCTGGCCGCCCGCTCGATCCCCACCTCGGCGAAGACACCCTCGTCCATCGCGTCGCGGGCCAGGGCGAGGAATGCGTCGACCTCGCGGACGTCGGTGATGCCGTTTAAGGTCCCGGGGATGCCGGTGCGGGAGATCGGCCGGCGCCTGAATGCGGGGTGGGTGCTGGAAGGGAGCGTCCGGAAGGCCGGGAATCGGGTGCGGATCACGGCGCAGCTGATCCAAGCGGAGGCGGACAAGCACCTGTGGGCCGAGCGGTACGATCGGAACCTCGAGGACATCTTCGCGACGCAGAGCGAGATTGCGGAGCAGGTAGCGGAGGCGCTTCGGATCCGCTTAGCGGAGTCGGACAAGGCGCGGCTGAGCCGGGTGCCGACGCAGGACACGGAGGCCCACCTGCTCTACCTCCGCGGGGTGGGCCGTTTCAACCACGGCAACATCGACAGTTATGGCGCCGCGCTCAAGGACCTGGAGGAGGCGATCGAGAAGGATCCGGGGTATGCGCCGGCGCATGCCAGCATCGCCTTCGTCCACTACCTGTTCGCGATGAGCGAGACGATGCCGGCGGAGGAGCAGCTCCGTCGGGCGGAGGCAGCCGCCCAACAGGCGTTGCGCCTCGACCCCGAGCTGGCGTTCGCCCACGCGGTGCGCGCCCTGCTCCTCGATAGCCCCTTCCATCAAGACCCGGTGGGAGCGAGGGCGGAGGCGCTGCGGGCGCTCGAGCTTAGCCCCAGCCTTGCAAGCGCGCACCTCGCGTTCGCATGGTTATCCAGAGCGACCCCGGAGGAATCCGAGCGTTCGGCGGAGCGTGCTCTCGAACTCGACCCGCTCAACCTCAGCACGAGGCAGCTCGCTGCGACCCGGCTCCTCTACATCGGGAGGGTCGACCGGGCGGCCGCGCTGTTCGAGCAGGTCCTCCAGAGCGACCCGACGGCCTCTCTCGCCCGGAACAATCTCGGGCTCTGCCGCGTGCTGCAAGGAAGATCCGAAGAGGGAATCCGGGAGATCCGGATGTGCATCGATCTCGATCGGGGATTCTCGGCCCCCCGGTATGCCGACCTCGTCTTCGCGCTCGTCCGGGCCGGCCGGACCGACGAGGCGCGCGCGGTGCTGCAGGAGCTCCTCGATCACCATCGCGCGACGCGAGCCGGCAGCATCTCGATCGCGCTCTCCTACGCGCGGCTGGGAGAGATCGACCCGGCGCTCCAGTGGCTTGAGACCGCCTACCAAGACCGATCTCCCTATCTCGCCACCCTCCCAGGCGAACTGGGGATCGAGCGGCTTCGCGACGATCCGCGATTCCGCGCCTTCCTCGCCAAGATCGATCGTACGCCCACGGAACCCAGCGCCGCTCGCTGAGCCGAAGAGAGTCGGCCGCGTCCCCCGCCTCCGACCGGCCGATCCCGTTCGGACTCGGCATGTCCCTCGCCCTGCCAAAGCCGGTCGGGGCCGGACCGCGTCGGCCGAGGGCCGCATCGGCCCGCCCGCTCGGGACCGGCCTCGCCCCCGCGGTGCGCGGCTCGAAGGCTTCCGGTCAGCGGCGAGCGCCGTTCCGACCCCGTAGCGCTTCCTTGAGCGCGGCCGCCCGTCGATGGGGAGCGGAGCGCGGGGCGTGGGCCGCCGGTCGCACGGATAGCGTCGATCCGTGGGCGACCGCTTCGAGCTCCTGCCCCTCTGCCCACCCCAGCTCGCGCACCCGGCGAGGAGGGATCGAGAGCACCCAGCGATAGTAGACGGTTCCGTGGTAGATTCGGTTGACGACCTTTCGAAGCCGCATCAGGCCCGGCTCCATGTGCGGAGGCCATGGCTCGTATATTAGATGCCTAACGACGGATGCCGACGAGCCACCGCATGCGGTCTGGGGCCGAGCGCCTCGGGTCGGAGGCCCGGCCCCCACCGGGAAAGGGTTGGTCGGGAACCGCGCGATCGACCGACCGGCCGATCAGTGCGCGCCGCAGCCCTCGGCCCCGCAGCCGCATCCGCCCGCTCCCTCGTCGGACGCGGGCGCGCGCGCTGCGGACAGCTTCGGCGCGTTGATCTTGAAGCCGGTGGCGTCCAGGTCCTGCACGAAGTCGATCGATCCTCCCTCGAGGAGTTCGGCGCTGAGGTCATCGACCAAGAGGGAGAAGCCGTCGACCGGGACCACCTGGTCGCCGGGGCGCTGGCGATCGAACGCCATCCCGAACCGGGGCCCGCTGCCACCGCCGCATCCGCAGCCTCCGCTCCCGCTTCCGCAGCCGCATCCGCCGCCCCCCTCCTCGAGATAGACCCGCACCCCCGTGCCGGGGGTCTGGCCCTGGATCAGTTCCCGAACCTGGGCTCGTGCTTCCTTGGTTACTTCCACCTGTAAACTCATGCCATCGGGGCCCTCCTCGCCTACCCCGTGAAGCCCACCCGGCCCCCGCTATTTAACCCTCGGGGACGAAGCGCTCGACCGGGGGAGGCCCTGTCTACGCACTGAACGACTTCCCGCACGAGCAGGTCTGCTTCGCATTCGGGTTGTAGATCTTGAAGCCGGACTCCTCGAGGCTCATGAGGAAGTCGACCTTCACGCCGTCCAAGAGCGGGGCGCTCGCCTTATCGACCACGACCTTGACCGAGCCTCCGTCGAAGGCGACCTCGTCGCCCGACTCCTGCCGGTCGAACGTCATCCCGTAGCTGAGGCCGGAGCAACCTCCGCCCTGGACGAAGAGACGCAGAGCGCTCCCGGGCTTGTTCTGCCGCTGCATGACCTTGAGGACCTGGTCCTGCGCGGCCGGGGTCAACTCGACATGCACCATCGTTTCCACCCGCGGAACTAGGCGGGGGGAGGGATAAAACCCCTGCGCGAGGCGCGCACCCTGCGCTGGCCCGACCTGAGGCACCTCGGAGCGCGGTCGGGGAGGGGTTTAACGTCCGCAGTCCTGTGGGCGAGCCATGTGTCGGCTGTTTGGCCTGATCGGCGCGCCCCATCAACCTCCGTACCACTGGCTCGTCCGAAGCGATCGGAGTCTCCTCTCGCTCGCCAACGTGCGCTCGGAATCCCGCCAGGGGGAGGGGTGGGGGATCGCGTGGTATGCGCCGGACCGGCGGCTCGTGATCGCGAAGGGGATCGGATGTGCGGGGGACCCGGGCGAACGCGAGGCGTTCACGGCGGCCTCGGCGCGCGCGGAGCCGCCGCTCGTGATCGGCCACCTGCGGAAGGCATCGAATCCGAAGAAGCTCTCGCGCGAGCAGCTCTTGGGCCTGGCGAACAGCCAGCCGTTCTCGCACGGGAGCACGCTCTTCGCCCACAATGGGTCGATCCCGCTCCCGGACGCGACCCGATCGCTCTGCGGGGAATACGAATCGGAGATCCGCGGCGTCAACGACAGCGAGGTCCTGTTCTACCTTCTGCTGAATCACCTGGACGCGACGTTGGATCCGGCGCGCGCGTACGCCGACACGGTCGCCGATCTCGCGAAGGTGTGGGAGCGCGAAGGGCGCCCCAGCAAGTACCCGTACGCCGGATTGAACGTCCTGCTCGCCCGGGGCCCCCACGAGCTCTGGGCGTTCTGCCTCTCCACGGGCGAACCGATGCGGGGGCTGCGCGACGAGACCGTGCCGTACTACCAGATGACCTACGCCGGGGACTCGACGCACCTCCTGGTCGCGAGCGAACTTCTCGACACCGATCGCAAGGACTGGATGCCGTTGACGAACGGGCGCTATCTCGTCGCCCAGGACGACCGGGGGACCGTCCGATTTCGGACGGGTGCGATCCCGCTCGCCCCCGAGCTCCGTCCGGCTTCGTACCTCGCGGCGGCATGAGCCCCGGTGAGCGGCGGAAGCGATGGCCGCCTCGATGATCAGCGGGCCCGACCTCGGCGGCGGGTATCTCCATCAGCTGACGATGGATGTCCGCCGATCGCCGAACCTCTTCACCTACCATGCGCAGGCCGGGGGCCAGGACGCCGGGGGTCCACCCCTCGGGTCGCTTGCGCCGCTCGACTTCCACCACCCGAAGACCCCGTGCCCGTTCGGCGGCCCTCGATGCTGGGAACGGGAGTTCGAGCTGCCGAGCACATTCCAGGCGCGCGTCCGTCAGGCGTACAACCGCTTCCGCTTCGTGCTCCTGGCGCAGCTCGAACAGCTCTACGCGGATCGGACGCCGACGATCGAGACGGCGCTGGGGGAGATCGCCTCGAGGCTCGGAGAGCCGAGCGTCTCCGCCGAGAAATTCTGGTACGTGGGTGGCTCGACGGCCGCCTGGATGCACGGCGCCGAGATCGTCCCCCACGACATCGATCTTGGAACGAACCGAGATGGGGTGGATCGGCTGGCGCAATCTCTCACCGAGTATCTGATCGAACCGGTCGCTCCGACCCGCTGGGGCGTCCGCGCCGTCTACGCGGCGAGGGCGTTCGTCGGGACGATGCAGGACGGCGCTCGGGGGGAGTGGGGCGTCGGC
>JAJYUO010000096.1 GCA_021792485.1 Thermoplasmata archaeon | reverse complement strand
CCCCTTCGAGGAGCGGCAGCGGATGATGGGCGAGCACTTCCGCATCGGCCACCATTTCCCACACGTCCAGATCCACACGGGCTACTCGTTCGGCCTGGACGATCCGGAGTTCATCCTCGCGTTCGAGGCGGAGTGGCCGGGGGAGTTCCTCGACCTCGTCCAGAAGCTCCGCTCGAGCGAGGCGAGCCGATACACCGAACTCGAGACCCCGATCTTCACCTGCCTCAAGGTCGCTCCTGCGCGCATGCTGGAGCTGGCCGAAGGTCTCCCGTGAGCCCGGGGGTTCCGGGCCCCCGGTCGCGCGCCCTGTTCCGCCGCGCCGAGCGCTCGATCGCGGGAGGGGTCGACAGCCCGGTGCGGGCGTTCCGCGCGGTCGGTGGGACCCCGGTCGTCTTCGCGTCGTCCCGCGGGGCCGAACTCGTCGACGTCGACGGGCGACGGTATCTCGACCTCGTGAACTCCTGGGGAGCGAACCTGCTCGGAGGGGCTCCCCCGTCCGTCGTGGCGGCCGTCCGCTCCGCGGTCCGCGATGGGCTGAGCTTCGGCGCTCCCTCTCCCCGGGAGCACGAGCTCGCCGAGCGGATCCGCGCCGCGGTCCCCGAGGCGGAGCGGCTGAGGTTCGTGAGCTCCGGGACCGAGGCGACGATGAGCGCGATCCGCGTCGCGCGCGGGTTCACCGGCCGGTCGATCGTCGTCAAGTTTGCCGGGGCGTACCACGGCCACTCGGACGGCCTCCTCGCGCGGGCCGGCTCCGGCGTGGCCACGGGGTCCCTGCCGGATTCGGCCGGCGTCCCGCGGACCGTGGTCCGGGAGACCCGGGTGCTTCCGTACAACGACCTCGACGCCTTGGACCGGCTCTTCGAGCGGGAGGGGACGAAGATCGCCGCCGTGATCGTCGAGCCGATCGCCGGGAACATGGGCGTCGTCCCGCCGGTCCCCGGGTTCCTTAGGCGGATTACCCGCTGGTGCCGGCGATCGGGAGCGCTCGCGATCGCCGACGAAGTGATCACCGGCTTCCGCCTCCGACGCGGCACGATCTCCCCCGAGCTCGGCCTCGATCCGGATCTCGTCGCGCTCGGCAAGATCATCGGCGGCGGGATGCCGGTCGCGGCCTACGGAGGACGGCGGCGCGTGATGGAGGTCGTCGCTCCATCGGGCCCGGTCTACCAGGCGGGGACCCTGTCGGGCAATCCGGTGGCGATGGCGGCGGGCGCCGCGATGCTCGACGCGCTGCGCCCGGCGGTGTACCGACGCCTGGAGCGCGCGAGCGCCCGGATCGCCGCCGCGGTCGAACGCGGCGCCGAGTCGGCGAAGGTCCGGCCGTTTGGCCTCCAGCGGGTCGGGTCGATGCTCGGCTTCTTCTTCACCGACGGCCCGGTCCTCTCCTTCGCGCAGGCGCAACGATCGGACCGCGCGCGCTACGCTCGCTTCTTCCATGCCGCCCTGCGCGCCGGTGTCTACCTCCCTCCCTCGCCGCTCGAGACGGCGTTCGTATCGGCCGCCTTCGAGCCGGCCGATACCGAGCGGGCGGGCGCTGTCCTCGCGAGCGCGCTGCGCGCGGCGGCCGGGGGGCCGGCGTGAGGGACCGGTTCCTCCGCGCCCTGCGCGGCGAGCCGGTCGACCGGCGCCCGATCTGGCTGATGCGGCAGGCCGGCCGCTATCTGCCGGGGTATCGTGCCTTGCGGGCGGCCCATCCGATCCTCGAGCTCGCGCGCACGCCGGAGCTCGCCGCCGAGGTCACGCTCGAACCCGTCCGCACCTTCGACGTCGACGCGGCGGTCGTGTACGCCGACATCACGCTCCCGTTCGCCGGTCTCGGCGTCGACTTCACGATCGACCCGGGGGTCGGCCCGGTGATCCCCCGCCCGATCCGAACGGCCCGCGACGTCGACGCGCTGACAGCGTTCGACGCCGAGCGGGACGTCGGCTTCGTCGGGGAGGCGATCCGACGGTTTCACGCTGCGGGCACGGGCCGGCCGATCGTCGGGTTCGCCGGTGGCCCGTTCACGCTCGCGGCGTACCTGATCGAGGGTGGGCCCTCCCGCGACTACGCGGAGACGAAGCGGATGATCTTCGCGCAACCGGCGGCGTTTGACCGGCTGATCGCGCGCCTTACCGAGATGACGATCAGCTACCTCAGGATGCAGTCGAGCGCCGGCGCCGACGCCCTCCAGCTCTTCGATACCTGGGTCGGCGCGGTGGGGGTCCGCACGTTCCAGGCGCACCTGGAAGACCCGCTGCGCGCGATCTTCGATGCCCTGCGCGCGACCGGGCGGCCGACGATCTACTTCAGCACCGGCTCGGCCCATCTCACCGAGCGCCTGGGCCGCCTGGGAGCGAACGCGCTCGGGGTCGACTGGCGGGAGCCGCTGGGCCGCGTGCGCGCGCGGATCGGAGCCGGGATCGCCCTCCAGGGGAACCTCGACCCGGGGGCGCTGCTCGCCTCCCGCGCCGCGGTCGAACGGGAGGCGGAGCGGGTCCTTCTCGAGATCCCCGACGGCCGGTCGCACGTCTTCAATTTGGGCCACGGCGTGCTTCCCGCGACGGACCCCCTTCGGGTCCGGGAACTGGTGGAGTTCGTGCACGCCTATCCGATGCGAGGTCCGACGTCATGAGCGACGGGTCCGCGCCGCTCGGAGTGGTGCTGATGGGATACGGCAGCCCGTCCGGCCCGGACGACCTCCCGGCGTACCTCACGGAGGTGCTGCACGGAACGGCGCCGAGCGAGGAGATGGTGGCGGAGTACGTCCGCCGGTACGAGGTCATCGGCGGCTCCCCGCAGAACCGGATCCTCGCGTCGGTCCGGGAGCAGCTCGAGCGCCGGATCCAGCGGGAACGCCCGGGGAGCCGCGTCTACCTCGGGATGAAGCATTGGAAGCCGTGGCTGCGCGACGTGATCCCGGCCGCGACGCGCGACGGGTTCACCGAGCTCGTCGCCGTCCCTCTGAGCCCGTACGACTCGCTCTGGATCATGGAGCCGTACGCGGCCGGCGTGGCCGAGGGGGTCCGGGCGTCGCCCCGGCCGGTCACGGTCGACATCCGCGGAGGCTGGAGCCTCGACCCGAGCTGGATCGGCTACTGGGCGGAGGAGATCCGCCGGTCCCTCGCCCAGACCCGGGACCCGCGGGCCGTCGTGATCCTCTCCGCCCACAGCCTTCCCCAGCGGTTCAAGGACCGGGGCGATCCGTACCCGGAGCTCGTGCGGGCGACCGCCGAGGCCGTCGCGGCCGCGGCGGGGCTCGAACGCTGGAGCTTCACCTTCCAGAGCCCGGGAAACACGACCGAGCCGTGGCTCGGTCCCGAGATCGGCGACGTGATGAACGACTGGAAGGAGAAGGGGGCCCGGACGCAGCTTGTCGCGTCGACGGGATTCGTCTTCGATCACCTCGAGACGCTCTACGACCTCGACGTGGTCGTGAGGAAGGCCGCCACGGAGAACGGGATCGACTACCGTCGGGTCCCGCAGCCGAACGACCGACCTGAGGTCGTCGCGGCGCTCGCGCGCCGCGTGCTCGCGCCCGCTTCGGCGCGGTAGGCGGCGGAGCCGGACCGAGCCCTCCTACGGCGGGAGCGGACCCGGCGGCTCCTGGTCGGGAAAGTCCCCGGTGGTGAGGCCGGGGACATCTGCGACATCGACCGGCGCCACGACGTAGGGCGTCTCGGTCCGCCAGCAGAACCATGCGACGATCCCGAGCGCTCCTTCCGGGAGCCCCATCGACCGCCCGATCCGGTACACGTCGTTCTTGGCGAGCTCCCCGACGAGCGCGAGGACGAGCGTGTAGACGATCGTCCCGACGACGAGGCCGATGACCAGGAGCGCGAGGTTGCTCCGAAGGTAGAGCGGCAGGTAGGCGTTGACGCGCGAGATCGCGAAGAACGCGACCACCGCGCTCAGGACGATGAACCCGATCGAGCGCGGGAAGACGTGCACGCGCATCAGCCGGTGGACGAACCAAGCGTTGAGGCCGAAGGACGCGAGGCTCGAGGCGAGGACCGCGATCGCGGCGGAGGCAAGGCCGTCGCCGCGCGGAAGGATCCCGTACGGCGGCAGCAGGGCGAGGCAGATCGCGAAGAGAACCCCGACCTGCAAGCCGGTGAGGTAGAATTCGAGCCGTCGCCAACCGATCGCCGCAAGGCCCGTTCCCAGGATCAGCGCGATCGCCGCCGGTATCGTTCCGATCGCGAGGAGGGCGAGCGCGTCGGCGCCGCCGACGTAGGAGTGGTTGACGATCTGCAGGATGTTGACCCGGTAGACGACGATCGCCACGACGCCGGGGATCATGACCATCGACGAGTAGCGGATCGCCGTCCACATCCCGTCGCGGATGCCGTGGTAGTTCTGCCGCTTGTGGAGCGCGGCGATGTACGGAAACAGCGGCGTCGTGACCGCGGTCGGCAACGCGACCAGGAGGATCCGGAACCCGTTGATCAGGTTGAATTGGTTGAGCAGGGCCGCCCCGAGCGACGCCTGGACAAAGAACGGGGTCAGCGTCGTCGCGGCCGTCGAAAGCCCGAGCGCGCCCAAAAGGGGCCAGCTGAACTTGAGGAGCAGGATCGCCTCGCTCTTGCGGAAGCGGCGCAAGAGCGGCCACAGGGCCGGAACGCAGAACAGACCGCCCGCCGCCGCGCCGATCACGAACGCATAGGTGAGGCCGAGGAGCGACGGGATGAGCAGGGCCGCGACGATCAGCACGGGGGTCCGGACGAAGACCTCGACCAGGCTCGGGTACTGGCCCTTCAGGGCGTTGCCGGTGCCCGTGAAGTAGTTCATGTAGACGACTTCAAGGGTCCAGAACACCGGCAGGAGCATGAACAGCCCGAGGATCTCGAGGTCCTGCGACGTCGGGGCGATGATCGCCCCGGCGATGTTGACGTGCCCGAATCCCAGGACGACCAGGCCGACCAGGCCGACCAGGAGGAAC
>JAJYUO010000095.1 GCA_021792485.1 Thermoplasmata archaeon | reverse complement strand
CGACCGCGTCGCGCGAAGAGCGGCCCTTGATGCGCTCCTCGCGCACGCGAGTGAGCAGGAAGATGTTGTAGTCGGTCCCTAACCCCAGAATCAGGATGAACATCAGCGTCGGGACGTAGAAGAATATCCCGATCCCGAAACCCACGCCGAGGACCAGGTAGGTGAGCGCCCACGCCCACGCGATCGAAACCCCGATCGTCGCGACGGCGAGGACCGGCAGGACCGCCGACCGGAGCACGACGAGGAGGACGACCAGTAGCGCGATCGCGACGGCGATGAACAGCCGATCGGTGGCGATCGACGTCTGGTTCGCCAGGTCGTTCGTGATCGGAGCGCCCCCGAGGTAGGCGAGCTTGTAGACGGAGGGATGCGCCGACGCGTAGCGCGAAAACGACGACTCGACTCCGTGCAGGGCCGAAAGCGCCGTCGCGGAGAGACCGCTCGCGTTCGTCTGGAACGTGAGGAGGACCGTCCGCTGGTCGTTCCCGATGAGCGACGAGGCGAGCGCCTCGAGGTTTACCTGGGTCGCCGTCGGCTGGCTCGAGAGGTTCAGCCAGGTCGCGAGGGGGGCACCGTAGGAGCCGACCAGCGACTGGACCTGGGCGACGCCGCCCGTCGCCTCCGCTAAGCCGGTCAGCTCGGCGAGCTCGGTGAATTCGGTCGCGTTCGTCCGATTGCCCGCGATCAGCGGGCTCGTGAACGTGACGAGTACCGTCGTGGGAAACGCGAATCCCGGGCCGAAGTGCTGGTTCATGGTGGCAAGACCCGCGACCGCGAACTGGCTCGCGGGCAGCTGCTGGTAGAAATCGTAGGAAAGGGGGACGTTGAGGGCGAGGTAGATGAGCGGAACCGAGACGAGGAGGAGGATCGCGATGACCGCATACGGCCGGCGTCGCGTCAACGCGGCCGCCCGGTAGAAGTACGTCGATCGGGACTCGCTGCGCATCCGTTGCCGCGAGGAGAGCCGCTCGAACCGAGCTTTGGTCATCGGCCAGAAGACGGCCGGGCCGATGACCGCGATCAGGGCGGGGACCATCGTCAGCGAAAGGAGGATCGTCATCAAGATCGCGAACGAGAGCACCATTCCCCATTGGCTGAGCAGGGCGACTCCGCTGAACGTGAGGGCGAGGGTCGCGATCACGGCCGTGGTCCCGCTGGTCGCGACGCTCTGACCGGCCCACGTCACGCTCGTGACGATCGCTTCCTTCGAATCCGCTCCGGCGACTCTCTCCTCGCGGTACCGCGACAAGAGAAAGATCGAGTAATCGGTCCCGACCCCGAGGACGAAGACCTCCTCGAGGGTAAGGCTTGTCGAGTCCACGTGCGTCACCAGGGTTCCCAAGAGCACGGTTCCGCCCAGGGCCAGCACGATCGCGATCGCGAGGCCGGTGAAGGCGATCAGCGGCGCGAGGGGGGATCGGAAGTAGAGGGCGGTGACGACCAACAGGACCGCGATGGTGATCGGCAGGACGAGGGCGATCGACTCATTGACCACGTTGTTCTCGGCGAGATCCAGCGGTCCGGACCCGGTCTGAGCGAAGGAGATCGAGTCCGTGGGGTAGGCGCTCTGGGCAACGATCTCGGGCACGACCCGATTCATCGTCTCGATGTCGGTGTAGACGGGCGTCCCGCCGGTCCGATTGGTGAAACTGTCGGGCACGGTGAACGCGACGTCGACGATCTGCGCGGTGCCGCTGCGGGCGACGTAGGAGCTGAGGATCGATGCCGGAACGGCGAGCGGCTCGGTCCAGAGCGTTCGGGCGGCCACGGTTGCGTTCGCCGAGTTCCGGGCCGCCGTCTCGGACGGGACCGACGTCGGAAACTCTTCGAGGGTCGACGCTAGCCAGGCCGTGGGAAGCCCGACGATCGGGCTCAGCGTCGCGGCGAGCGTCGTGCGAAGGCTCGTCGCGTTCGTAAAGTTGCCGAGGTCGAGCGTGGCGAACACCGCGTTGGCGAGCGCACGGCCCTGGGGGGTAGGGAGGGTTGGGTCGATGATCGACGGCACGTTCGTTCGGACGACCGCGTTGGCGCACCGCTCGACGCGGCTATAGTTCGCCGCATACTGCGCGCAGTCCGCCGTGCCATTGAACCCGTCGTTCGAGGACGGAGGGGCTCCGGCGTAGAACGCGCCGAGGACGCCGAGCGGTACGGTCTCGTTCGCGAAACGGGCCGCGGTATCGTGATAGGCCTGGGGGTTGGCCCCGATCGGCGAGACGTTCTCACCGACGAGCTGCTCCCACGCGTCCAGGAAGTAGGCGGGAACTCCCCAGGCGACGGCCGCGGTCCCGTTGATCTCGATCGGCACCCCGGCCGCGATTGCCTGCTGAAGGCTCGTCGCCCCGAGGATCAACTGCCCGGCGAGGTAGCCGGCGTAGCTGGAATAGACGCTGTCGATCGACGCGACCGCCGTGAGGGACGGATCGTGGGCGAGGGCGTGGGTGACGTTGAGGATCGTGCGTTGCGCATTCGCATCCGTGAGGTTGGGCCCCGTGAACACGAGATAGCTCGAGGACCCGGCGCTCACGTCACCGGGGAACAACCGGTCGAACTCCGCCTGAGCGACGGCGCTCGGCGCATTCGAGGGGAGCGTGGTGGTCGAGTTCGTTTCGACGCCGCTCAGGTAGCTCAGGAACGGCAGCGTGACGACGAGCAGCACAACCCAGAGGACGATGAATCGCCACGGATGGCGGACGATCGCCCGTCCCAACGCCCCGAACGCGCGGGCTCCCCACCCTCGCGGTGGCGGTTCCTTCACGGCCGTTCAACCGGGAGCCGGGGCTCTTAACCTTGTGGCTGCGTCGTTGCCCGGTCGCGCTCTCGCCACCCGAGCCGGTAGAGCCGCGGATCCGCGAAGACCCGGTCGGAATCGATGACCCAGCCCTTTTCCACGTCCTCTGCCTGTGCCGAGTCGTAGAGCGCGGTGCCCGTGGCGATCAGAGATCCGGAGGCATCGATGAGGGCGACGCGCGCGCCGCGTGAAAACGGGCGGGAGATCGAGGCGATGCCGCCTCGCGCAAGGTTGGCGCCATGGGCGACGGCGCCGGCGGCGCCGGCGCGCAGCACGACCTGGGGGAACTCCTTCCATACCTCGGAGATGGGGTGGAGGAGGCGCAGCAGACGAGCGCCGTCGCCCTGGTCGGCCAGGGCCCGGGCGTCCGCGAGCTGCGCGAGAGAGACGGCGTCCTTCTCTTCGAACGGTCCGGTTCCCACGCGCCGCAGCTCGACCAGGTGCGCCCCGACTCCCAGCGCATCGCCCACGTCGACCGCGAGCGTGCGCACGTATGTGCCCGAGTCGGCGCGAACGTCGAACAGCACGGTCGGTCCCCGTCGTTCGATCACGGCGAGACGGTGGATCCGGCGGACGCGCCGCTCCCGCCGGACCGCCGATCGGACGGGAGGGGTCTGGTAGATCGGGCCCGTGAACTCCGCGAGGACGCGCGCGAGCTGCGGTGGGCCGACCTCCCCGTGGAACTCGAGGACCCCGACATAATGCTTCGGGAACTCGAGCAGCATCGGCAGTAGCTTTAGGCCCGGGCCGACGCCGATCCACAGAAGCCCCGATACGTTCGGGTCGAGCGTGCCGGCGTGGCCCGCCCGTTCGACCCCGAGCAGGTCGCGAACCCACGCCGTCACCTGGTGCGACGAAGGGCCTCGCGGCTTGTCGATGAGGACGAACGCGCCGGCCCCGATCCGCTTTCGGACCGGTTCGTCCGCGATGGGGTTCGTTCCCACGGGGCTAGGCCCCCTCGCGCATCGCGAGGAACGCCAGGATCCGATCGCGCACCTCGTCGGCCGCGAGGCGCGTGGAATCGATGGCGAGGTCTCCGACTTCCGCGTCGAGATCGATGTCGTAGAGCTTCACGTACCGGTCCCGCTCGCTCCGGGCCCGCTCGCGAAGCCGCCGGCGGGCCTCCTCCAGCGGCTGGTGGTCCCGGCTCGCTACGCGCTGGACCCGCACCTCCTCCTCCGCCGTGATCAGGATCGCGATCACCGGGACGCGCCGTCGTCGCAGCAGCGGGCCCTGGATCCGGCCATCCAGCACCACGCCGGGGCGGGCGAGCGTCGCCATCTCCTCGTCGATCGCGCGGTCGACCTCGGGATGCGCCTCCGCGTAGTGGCTGAACGCCTCGAGGTCCATTCCATGGCGCGCCGCCTCCGCCCGGAACAGGTCTCCGGCGGCGTGGTAGCTCAGCTTGCGCGCGTTCGCGACGGCCCGTGCGGCGGTCGACTTTCCGCCGCCCGGGGGCCCTCCGACCGTCAGCACCGGGAGGGCCACGTGCGCTCCTCGCCTACGACGAGCTCGAGGGAGCCGTGCCGGCAGCGTCTTCCGCGCGGAGGTGCTTCTCCTCGTAGCGAGCGAGCCACCAGTGCTTCAGGAAGCGGCGGAATACGAACGAGAGCGGGATCGTGTACAGGCTGAATAGGAAGAACCAGTAGGGGAAATAGCCGAGGACCGTGCTGGTCAGGTCGAGCGTGGTCGTGTTCGTCAGGTGTACGACGGCGTTCGGCGCAGCGCCGATGACTCCGCCGACCCAGGAGTAGATTACGATGAGCATGAAGTAGGTGATCGCCATCCCTTTGAACTGAGCGATCGAGACCTCGCTCGACATTCGGGTCAGCCGCTGCTGGAACGGCTTGAGCTCGTCGATACGGTCCTTCTTGCCGGACCGGAACGCCGCCATCTGCACCTTGCGGAACGCGCTCGACCACTTCTGGACCTTCGCGGCTTTGATCCAGTCCGTCGTGTAGTTGTAGGCGAGTGCCGTGATGATCATCTCGATCGCCCCGGCGAGAGCCATCGTGACGAGCAGGTAGTGCGAGTTGAACCCGATCGCCACGTAGAGCCAGCCCGACGGATTCTGATAGTTCCCCATCCACGTGATGATCGCGTTTCGAGTGCCGGTGTCGATGAGCATCAGGAGCCC
>JAJYUO010000004.1 GCA_021792485.1 Thermoplasmata archaeon | reverse complement strand
CATCTCACCGGGGCAGCAGGGACGCTTTCCTACCCGCACGGGATCGGCGGGGTCCCGGGAGGTGAGGAGTCTCCCCCGCTCACGGCGCACTCGATTTGGGCCTTTGAGAACCTTCTTGGCCGACCGTTCCGAGAGCGCGCGCAGGGGGAGGACGGGCACCAACTCGGTCTATTCGGCCTGCCGTTCTCCGAGCGGCGACTCCTCACCCGCGGCTGGGTGACGCATCGGGTGCTGCTGAATCCCGCCCGGATCCCGCCGTACCTCGGACGGACGTTGGACCGGGTCTTCCTGATCGCCGGCACCCCTCGGGCCGGAGCGAAGCCGGAAGCGCTGTTCGCGAGACTTACCCGGGAGTGCCGGGTCTTTCCGTTCCTGTACGTCGCCGCGGCCGATCGGTGGCTGATCGGCGGACTCGGTGGAGAACCAGGATCGAGGAACGAAGGAGACGATCGACGCGAGCGCGCGCCGGTCCTTCCCACGATCCGCGAGTCGCTGGAGGCGATCCAAATCTTCCAGGAGCCGGCATCCGCGCTCTCGATGTCGATCGACCACCGCTACGATCGGCTCGTGCCGCCTCGTCCATCGCCGTCGAACTGATCCCTCGGGATCGGACGCGCGGACCCTCCCGTGGCGGGAAAGGAGCGGTCCATCGTAACGGTGATACGGTTCGAGGACCCCTTCGGGCGGGGCGCGTGGCTCAGCTTGGATAGAGCACCGGGTTCCTAACCCGGCTGTCGAGGGTTCAAATCCCTCCGCGCCCGTGACTTCGGAGGGTTCAAATCCCTCTGCGCCCGGCGTGCGGAACTCCGTACCCTGCCTCGCACGTCCGTCGATCCAAGAGTTCCCGTTCGATCCTGACATTCCCCGCTCTTAGTTCGGGTCCGGAGCCTCGGGAAGCTGCCGAGCCGGTTGTCCCGCCGCCTTGGCGCCGTCTCTCCGCAGTCCTCCCAGGAAGACGACGGCGAGCGTCGCTCCCCCAACGATCGCGGCATAGATCGCCAGGATCAACGGTGGATATACCGCGAAGAGAGCTCCGCCCACGCCCGGCGCGATGAGGAAGGGAAGCTGGCTCGCCACGCTGAAGGTACCGATCGCGGTCGCGCGGTTCTGTTTCGGGACGCGCGTCGCGATGTAGACCGAGGGTGCGGTTAGATCGATCCAATCCGCCGCACCCCAGAGCACGAAGAAGGTGCCCGCAAGGATGAGATTGCGGACGAAGATCATGGCGGTCACCACCAAGGTCTCTCCCGCGAAGCTCACGAAGATCGTGCGCAGAGAGCCCAGGCGGTCGACGAGCCTCCCCGAGAGGAGCGCGAGGAGACCGACCGTGGCCATCTCGATCGAAGCAAGGACACCGAAGAACTGGGCGCTCGAGTGCAGAAAGACGGTGAAGTAGAGGGGCAGGAACGGAGTGACCATCCCATTGCCGAAGCCGACCACGACGTAGACGCCCACGAGTGCGAGCACCGGGACGAGAAACGTCCAATGACGGAACCAGCTTCGCGCGATCGAGGTGGTGGCCCCGACCGAGGGGGTCGGATCTCGTTCCGGCTCGACGAGGAGGACGGCGAAAGCGATGCTCGTGATCGAGGTCAGGGCCCCAGCGATGAGGAGGACAAACGACCAGCTCACGAGCTGACTCAACAGCGAACCCACGAACGGCATCGGAATGGCCACGAACGAAGGAAGGACGTACGGTGATGCCATCGCTCGTCCCCGTTGCTCCTTCCGCGCGGACTCGAAGAGGAGAGCGCGCATCGCTCCTCCTCCTAGATTCCCCCCGAACCAAGTCACTCCGAACGCCCCCGCGAGGATCGGGAACGTGGCGGGGGTTCCGGGCGGAGCCAGGGCGAGACCGAACGTTCCCGCGGCGGTTATCGCCGCCCCGGCCACCAGAACGCCGGTACGCGAGTACCGGTCTGCAAGAATCCCCCCCAGCGGTGCGGAGAGAAGAGCGAGCAGCGTTCCCAGGGCGACAACCACACCAATGGCGACCGGGCCCAAACCGTCCGAGACAAGGAAGATCGCGAATAGGGGCCACCAAAGAGCGGTGCCGGAAGTCAGGAAGATTCCCGCAACCGTGACGGAGCGCGCGTTCCCCCGAGGGACCAAGAAGTCCAGGGCGGCGTCGGACCAAGTCGGAGGCAAGCTCGCCTCAGTCCCCCGCTCGGGCCGCTAGCTTGGACTCGAGCTCCTACGGCTTGGGAGGCTCACTCCGCGCCCGACCCGATCTCGAGGTTCAAGGTCTCGTCGTGCTCCCACTTCTGCGGCTTGCCCAAGACTCGCTGAGCGAGTGCCTCGGCTTCCTTCAGGCTCCGCGGAGGCCGTTCGGAACCGAGCATCACCTGCATGCGTTGACTGCCGCGGCCGTAAGCGATCGCCCAGCTAGAAACGCAGCCCCCGGAGGGCTCGAAACCAAGCAAGCGTGGGGTGCCGCCCATGGTGGTGGCGACCAGCAGGCAAATCCCCAAGGGGCGTCGGTCCCTTCGTGATGTGTTCTCCCAGAACCATGTGACGATGACCTCGACGAGTTCGTCGATGGTTTTGGGCCCCGCCTCTCGGATCTTCCGAACCGTCACGATGCCATCAGCAGACAGCCCTGAGTGGCACGTCGCGAGCTCGCTGCCAATTCGAAAAATCTTGGGATACCACTCCCTCATCCCCGAAGTCGCTAGTCGCGATGTCACGAGGACCCCCTTTGGGTGGACTATCCCCAGCGAGGGAAATCCCCGGTACGCAGACTCTCGGGCGTACTGGGTCTGGTAGATCTGGCCGTCCGGAGCGAAGATGTTCTCCTTATCGAACGCCTGGTCCTTTGGACCCGCGATGGAGGATGTGTACGATGCCAAGGCTGCGCGCACGAGCTCCGCCTTGTTGTTGAACGGCCCGGAGTCGACGAGTTGCTCGAGGTAACGGTCGATCTCCTCCGGAATGATCGTCCGAAGTTCCACCATGGTTACGGGGATGGGAGGTCCAGTATAGATACGTTGTCACTCCATTTTGGTGGGTCTGACCCCGGTTAAATACCCCCCCTCAGTCCGAAGTCGGAGGTGAACGCAAGTGGTCACCAAGGCTGACGCTCTCAACGGGCAACCGGGGATCTACGAAGACGTCGATTCGCTGCTTCGCAGGCTCAACGTGTATCCCGCTGTAGGGCCCGCCAAGCTGGAACACCTCGCCGGCAAGTGCTCGCCCGGCATTGGGTGGGTCTGAACGGGGGTTGCCCTGCTAGGACGGGCATGCCGAGCCAACCCCTTCCGCAACCCTTTGGCCAACCTCTTACCCCCGGGTCTACGCCGACCCGGGGGGCGCTCTATGAGCGTGATTCCCGCCTCGAGGAAATGCTCGACCGTCGCACGTTGCTGAAGCTTGTGTGGCATCTTACGAATCGGTGCAACTTCGCGTGCACCTATTGCTACGTCAAAGTGAACCGGTTCCTTACTGACCTTCCGACAGACCAGGCTCTGCAAATCGCCGACCAGATCAATGCCGCAGGGGTCCGCAGCATCCAGCTGACCGGGGGCGAAGCGCTTCTGCGGCCGGACATACTGACCATTCTCGATCGCCTCTCCCGCTCGATCGAGATATCGGTCAACACGAATGGCGCCCTCGTTTCTCCCGAGCTGATCGAAGCGTTCCGGGAGCGCAAGGTCTTCGTATCCATCAGCCTCGATCACTACGATCACGCGCTCAATGTCCGGACCCGGAAGGGAGCGGACACACCCGAATTGGTCACCAACCTGCGCAGGCTTGCGGACGCCGGGGTCGAGACCGGCGTCACCACGGTCGTGACCCGTCACAACCACCGTGACCTTGCGAACATCGCCGAGTTCCTGCGGGGGCTGGGGGTCCGCACATGGAAGGCGATCACGGTCAACGAGATTGGCGAGGCCGCGGATCCGGCGGTCTTTGGTGGACTGTCCACTTCCGCAGTAGATCAGGCGAGGGCACTGCGCACCGTCTACGACATTCAGCAGTCGTACGCGTCGACCGGCTTCGACGTTAAGGTCGACCTGAGCCCTAATCCGGCGTACTACGAACTGTTCGGGGATCAGGAGAATCAGGCTACGTCGTGCTTCTGCGGGTACGTCAAGGCCACCATCAAGCACGATGGTCGGCTCGTTCCCTGCGACTCCATCGAGTATCCGGGCGATTACCTGCGCGCGGGGGTCCAAGCCCCCTCTCTCCTTACGGATGGAACCCTTCGCGATCTCTTCCGCGATTCGCCGCTCTTCCAGTACTGGTCGATGGCGACGGCGGGGGTCGTCCCCGTGGGATGCGGCAATTGCGACTATTTCGATCGGTGCCGGGGATTTTGCCGCGGCCGGAGCCTCGTCGCGTCAGGAACGATCTCAGGTCTCCTGGGCCCGGCGCGACAGCAGGACTGCGCCCGGGCGCTCCGGCCCCGTGCCGCGACGAGCTTGGCGCTGCCCAAGGAGGGGATGGGGTGTCCGGCTCCCTCGACGACCGGGTAGTCGAACCCCCTCCATCGGACGGGACCGGGGGCCCCGTCCCCCCACGCTGCCGACCGGATCCCGAACACCGCCGAGCTCCGAAGAGCATCCCGGTCTTTTTCCGCCGATCCAGGAACCGGCTGGTTCACATCACCCTCCTGATCGCGAATCGCCCCGGTAGTTTGCGCGCCGTCCTCGCCGAGCTCCCCGATGAAGGGGTCAATCTTCTCGCGCTGAACATTTCGGGCGGGGCTCGCGCCACCGCGGTCCAAGCCCAGATCTTCGCGGAGATCGGTCCTCCCGCGAGTCCGCGTGCGCTCGAACAGCGGCTGGGCGCGATCTCCGAGGTCTACGAGGTACGTATCGAGGAGGACGTCGATGGCCGCCTGATCGACGGCTCGTATCCCGTGCAGCTATCCGAAGCGGACCGGGCGCTCCTTTTCTCCGCGCCGGCCTTCTCGGAGGCGTGGAACCGTCTTCGGGACAACCTGGGTTCGGGCGGCGCCGTGTTGCTCTGCGTATTCGGGGAGTACCTGGGCCGCGAGCTCGCGGCCGACGCGATTCGGGCGGTCGGCCGGGAATTCATCCGGTCGAACTTGGCCTACTCGTTGCGGTTCTGGTCCTCGATGGGCTGGGGTCAGGCCGATCTAGGCGAGATCGACCTCTCCGAGGGCCGGATCACCGTCCGGGTGTTCGATAGCTTCGAGTGCGATCCACGGTCGGCCAGCTCCGCTCCCCGGAGTCAGCTCATACGGGGAGTGCTGATCGGAATGTTCTCCCGCATAATCGAAACCCCGCTGTCGTGCGAGGAGACCGCGTGCCGGTCCCAGGGGAGCCCATACTGCGAATTCGTCCTGGAGCGCCGGCCCCCGGAATCCCTGGAGGCACCACTGCTACCGGGCTGAAGTCCGCGCCACCCGTTTCGACCCCTTCCTCACCGAAGTCTGGACTGGGGGCTCGGCCGATCTGAGGCTCTGCCGCCCGATCGCAGCGAACCCATCGAGCATCGTCGGCGCCCCGAGTAAGCCCGCGCGCCCCGCCCGGCGGTCATCCTGGGTCACATGGCATCAGAGGTGGATCCAGCCCGCATAAAACGCGTAGCCGATCAAAGCGATGACCGCGGCGATGAAGATGAACTTGATGACCTTGAGGATCAGTACGATGGCGACGACGAGAACGGCGATGACCAGGAGGGCCAGCGCAGCGTACTCTCCGGTGGATAGTGCCATCGAACGCTTCGGGTACTCCGGTCCCGTCTAAGAACCTTCGGATGGATCGGGGGCGTCGGCGCGATCGTCCTCGGCGGACCCACCGTGTGGGGACCGGGGGTCGCGTGTGCCATGCCGTGGCGCGCCCGCCCCGAAAAGGGATACGTGCTCCGCTCGTCGATAGTTGGGCTGATATTCCGGCGGCGCTGGAAGCGGGGGAACGATGGATCGATACGAACGCGTCCCGATCGAGGAGGAGAGCCGGGAAGAGCGCATCAAGAAGTTCGCACTCATCGACCAGCCGTACACGCTCGAGGAAGCCATGATCGAGGGTCAGCGGTGCCTCGAGTGCGCGATGCCGTACTGCATCCAGGGTTGCCCGATCACCCAGGACTGTCGGGGCTACAACGTTCTGGTCGGGCAGGGAAAGTTCGACGAGGCGGCCCGATTGACCCTGCGCGACAACCCGCTGGCGACCGTCCTGTGCAAGACGTGCTACCACTTCTGCGAGGACGACTGCATCATGGCCGGCCGGGGAGTGCCAATCGCGATCCGTCATCTCAAGCGAGCCGCGCTCGAGTTCGGAAAATCCGATCTGATGTACGTTCCCTCCAAACGCAAGGAGGAGCGAATCGCCGTGATCGGAGCCGGTCCGACCGGGCTCATGGCCGCCTGGGACCTTGCCGTGCGCGGCCACCCCGTGACCGTGTTCGAGAGCGAGCCGTTCCTCGGCGGGCAGATCAACACGATTCCCCGCTATCACCTCGATCCGGACGATATCGACACCGATCTCGCTCGGTGGAGGAATCTCGACATCACGTATGTGGTGGGCAAGCGGGCCGGCGTCGATTACACGCCGAAGAGCCTGCTTGCGGAGGGGTACGAGGCCGTGCTCGTGAGCATCGGTGCTTCGAAGGCGCGCGAGCTCGGCATTCCCGGAGAGAACCTTCCCGGGGTCTACCATGCGCTTCCGTTCCTGCTCGCGATGAACAAGCGTCCGGAAGGGTTGTTCGGCCGAAAGAATCGCAGGATCGTCGTGATCGGTGCGGGCGACGTTGCCCTCGATGCGGCCCGGTCGGCCCGCCGTCTCTCCGGCGGAGGCGACGTACAGCTGGTCTATCGGCGGGGTCCCGAAGACATGAAGGCCACGGAAGAGGAGAGGACGGGAGGTCAGGTCGAAGGGGTCCAATACGTCTTCTTCCGTTCGCCGAAGGAGATCCTAGGAACGGAGCACGTCGAGGGCCTCGTCGTCGAACGGACGGAGCACGGGCCCCTGGATGCCAAGGGCCGGCGCACGCTCGTCACGGTCCCAAACTCCGAGGAGACGATCGAATGCGACATGGTCATCATCGCGGTCGGCGAGGTCGCCGACGTTTCCGGATTCGATCCCGACTACGGCTTCAAGTTCGCCTCGATGGGCTGGCCCGAGGGAGCGCGGGAGGGATGGATGACCGACGTCGAGGGGGTCTTCGCGACCGGGGGTCGTTCGGTCGTGCATGCGATGGGCGCCGGCGAGCGCGCCGCCGCTGCGATCGACGCCTACCTCGCGAAGAAGCACGGCCGCGCTCCGGAGCCGAGGCCCGATCCGTTCGGGGGTTCCGATCCTCCCGAGCTTCCCAGCGGCTACGGTGGCCCGACCTGGACTCCGTAGTCCGGGAAGTCCGATCGCCGGGAAGGAACCTCCCCTCTCGCCCTAGGTCGGACGAGAGACGACCCGACTCGGTGCGCCGGCGGCCAACGATCCCCGCATCCCGGGCCGTGCAGCGGGTGCCTCGGCCCTCCCGCGGTTGCCGACCCGGGTCAGGAGAAGGGCGGGGTCGACGCCGTGCGCGACACCACGGCCGATGGTCGAATGCCGTCGGGCGTTCGCCAACGCTATCCGTCAGCCGAACTCGTCCCCGGAGCAGGGCCCGTGAACGAAGAGGAGCCGACGTTCCAAGACCTCCCCCTCCACGCTCGATTGCAACGCGGCATCGAACAGATCGGGTACCGGACCCCGACCCCGATCCAACGGGGGGCGATTCCGCCAGCGGTTCTGGGCCGGGACATCATCGGCACCTCCCAAACCGGGACCGGGAAGACCGCGGCGTTTCTGCTCCCGATCCTCGAACGCCTCTTGGAGCAACCCCCCGGGCGCATCTACGCCCTCGTGCTGACCCCGACCCGTGAGCTCGCCATGCAAGCGGAGCGCTTCCTACGGCAGCTCGCGGGGCACACCCCGCTGCGCGGCGTCGCGGTGTACGGCGGGGTCGGGATGAACGACCAGGAGCGAGGCCTCGCCGGGCGCGCGGAGATCGTCATCGCGACACCGGGACGCCTGCTCGACCACATGCAGCGAGGGCACGTCGACTTTCGCGGGCTGAAGATCCTCGTACTGGATGAGGCGGATCGCATGCTCGACATGGGGTTCCTTCCCGACGTTCGTCGTATCTTGAGCCAGCTTCCGCGGGAGCGGCAGACTCTGCTGTTCTCCGCGACCATGCCTCCCGAAGTCGTCCGGCTCTCCCGCGATTTCCTGCGCGATCCGAAGCTCGTACAGGTGGGGGAAACGACCGTGGCGGCCGTCGGCGTTTCCCACCTCGCGCTTCCCGTCCCCGCACAGCGCAAGACCGGTCTTCTGATCGAGCTGCTACGCGACGAGATGATGACGAGCGTGCTTGCCTTCACCCGAACGAAGCACCGGGCCGATCACCTCGCGCGGCAGCTCGCGCGCGCCGGCATCCCGGCCGCCGTGATCCACGGGAACCGCAGTCAGAACCAGCGCACGGCCGCGCTGGAAGGGTTCCGCTCGGGCCGCCACCGGGTGCTCGTGGCGACCGACATCGCGGCTCGCGGGATCGACGTCAAGGATGTCAGCCACGTGGTCAACTTCGACGTCCCGCACGAGCCCGAGACCTATGTCCACCGGGTCGGTCGCACCGCGCGGGCCCAGCAGCGAGGCGATGCCTACACGCTGGTCGCTCCCGAGGAGGAGAACGATCTTCGCCAGATCGAGCGACTGATCGGCATGCCGATTCCGAGGTCGACGATCCCCGGATTTGACTACCACGCGCGCGACGCCCCGGGACCGCGACCGGCCGGTCCGGGACCTCGCGGAGGGCGACCCGCCCGCCGACCGCCTCAGTTCGGATCCGGCGGCAGTGGCGCGCCGCGGTACCGGCGCCGGCGCTAGGACCCGGGACGCGGCTCGATAGACGCCGCCGGCTTCGTAGCACTCTGGCGGGTGCGTCCCAGCTCCTCCGAGACGCGGAGATTCACTTCGGCGAGGACCGGCTCCCGGTCTTCGGGTCGGCGCACCATGACCGTGAGGACGAGGTCGGTTCCCTGCACGGAGCGAGATTTGACAGTGAAGATCGGGGGGAAGCGGGGATCGAGGTGCACGCGGAGCTTGGCGAGGCTCTTCAACATCGCGTTCTCGAACGTCGCCAAGTCCGTCGATCCCGAGAGCGTGATGGGGACGACCAGCTCCTTCCATGCCTGAGGCGTGAGGTTCTCGACCGGCTGCCCCAGGAACGTGGAGTTCGGGAGGGCGATCATCCGATCGTCCTCGCTCAGGAGGATCGTCGTCATCGCGTTGACTTCGATGACCCGTCCCGACTGGGCGCCGACGCGGATCGTATCCCCGACCTTGAACGGGCTATAGATCCCGGCGAAGAACTTCGCTCCGGCGTTTTCGAGCGGTACCCGGATCGCCACGATCGCCGCCACGGCCACGAGCCCGATGACGAGCAGGAGGATCGACGGGCTCACGCCGAGTTCTTGGACTGCAAGGACCGCGCCGACCGCGACGACGATCGCGACACCGAGCCGTCGCACCGCGACCGCGACCTGCGGGTTGCTCGCCTGCATCAGCCCGCGAATGATCAGGCTCGCGATCCACGCGAAGAGTGCCGTAAGGGCGACCGTGATCCCGACGTCCAGTAGGACGAGGTTGAATCCTGATACGTTCATGACCCGGACGCGGTCAGCCTCCTACGAGCTCCTCGAAGAGCTCGCGTTCTTGGCGGGCCGCGGTGTCGAGCGAGCACGTCCGAGCCGCGCGTCGCCCGCCTTCGACCAATCGGCGACGCAGGGTTCCGTCGTCCAAGGCGATCCGCCGCATCTGGCGCGCGAGGCCCGTGGCGCTCTCCGGGTTGAACAGCAGGCCGTTTTCACCGTCCGTGATCAATTCGGCCACCCCCGCCCGGTCCGTTACGAGGGCCGGGCGCCTATGAATCCAACTCTCGACGACGACCAGCCCGAACCCCTCGTTAATCGAGGGGAGGACCGTGAAGTCGCTCCTCTCGTACAGGGCGTCGAGCTCGGGCTGGGTGACGTGGCCCGTGAACACGACTCGATCCGAGATCTCCGCCTTTCGGGCCTTCTCGTCCAACTGGGCGCGCCAGCTCTCGGATTTCGATAGGCCGAGCCCTCCCTTCGAACTCGAGAAGCTCCCATTACCGACGAAGACGAGGCGCAGGGTGGGGAGCGCGGTCTTGACGAGGGAAAGCGCTGCCAGCGCTCGATCCTGGCCCTTGGTAGGGTCCATCCGGGCGACGACGAGCCCTACGGTATCCCTTGGCGAGATCCCGAACTTTTCGCACGTCGCGCGCACCTCGGCGGAGGTAGGGCTCGTCTTGTACTCGCCCGGGTCGATGTACGGGTAGATCCGGAGGACATCGTCGCGCTGGCCCAGTCGTTCGAGATCCCGCCGGTAGCGATCGCTGCTGACCACGATCCGGTCGTACGCCGAAAGATACCGCCGGATGACCGGTCGCCAATCGGAGGGGATCGCCGAGACGTCGAACGGGATGTGCCAGCGAAAGAGCTTCGGCTTCAGCGTTCCGAGCATCTGCCCGATCGGGAGCTGCTGGAAGTCGTGGATGTAGAACAGATCGAAGTCGAGGTCGTGATCCAGTTCCCGGATTCGCATCGCGGTCGTGCGGTTGTAGAAGGTGTACTCCGTGGCGTCGTCGGTCCAGAAGAGCCCCTCGGTCTTCGACTTGCTGACCAGCCCGTGCGCGGTCGCCCATATCGCCTCCTTCGTGGTCCCGTAACCGGCCATGCGCTCGGGATCGATCCTGACATGGTGAAGCGTGATCCCCGGCAGCTCGGCGGTTACTGGCGCGTTCGGATTCAACGACACCCAATGGGCAGACTCGAGGACACCATCGGCGAGGAGTTTGCGGACGAGGGGGAACACCATCCGTGTGACGCCGCCCGGCGAGAAGCGATAGTCGATCCCCTCCGTCAGACGCGTGAGATCGACGCTCGGCGTCTCCGCTGCGGGACGACCGGCCCCCGGCCTTCGCAGGAATTGGACCAGCGGGGTTTGGGTGTTGACCAGGAGCCGCAACTTCGGCATGAGACTTCCGATTGCTGTTCGACGCGGGGCAAAGCCAACGGGAGGGCCAAAGCCGAGCGATCCCGTGACGCGCCAGCCGCCGAGGCGCTAATCACGCACGGGTATTAGATGAGGCTCCCCTCTCCAAAGGAAGAATTCGGAGGCGGCGAAGCTCTATCTGAAGGCAGGGGTTGCGGCATCGAGCGCTATGGCCGTCTTCGAGCCCGTGGTCCTGCGGAGCCTCCTGCGGAGCGTGCGGGAAGCCCGGGGCGAGAAGCTCCCGGTCATCGCCGGTCACAAGCTGCTGTATCGGTGCAACCTCGAGTGCCAGATGTGCCCGTTCTGGCGGCGGGAAGACGAGGAGCTTCTCACGCTGAACGAGGAGATCCGCATGATGGATTCTCTCGCGAACGCGGGCGTCTCGTTCCTGGGGTTCGAGGGCGGCGAGCCGCTGCTGCGACCCGACCTTCCCGATATCCTCCGGGAGTCCCACGACCGCTTCCACACCTCTCTCGTCACGAATGGATGGTTGCTCAAGCAGCGAATCGATGAACTCGCGCCGTCGCTGGAGATGCTCTTCGTCTCGCTCGACGGAATTGGCCCGATGCACGACTTTCTGCGGGGGATCCCGCATTCCTACGAACGTGCGGTCGAGGGAATCAAGGCGGCGCGCGAGCGGCTGCCGGTCGCGATCAGCAGCACGATCACGAAGGACAACCTTCACCAGGCGGAGTCGATGGTCGACCTCGCGGAGTCGCTCGGCGTCGAGATCACCTTCCAGGTCGCCTACGACTATTCGACCGCCGACCCGCTCAGTCCGATGGGTCCGGACTTCCTTGAGACCCTCCGGGGCATTCGCGCTCGTCGCGTCGCCGGCGCGCCGATCCTCGAGTCGCCCGAGTACTTCGACGCGATCATCGGTTCGTGGTTCGAACACAAGAGCTGGCATTGCAAGCCGTGGCTGACGATCAACATCGATCCGCGCGGCCGCGTCGTCATGCCATGCTACGTTCTCCATGAGTACGCGGGTGAGAACCCGGTCTGGGAGATCGACGTGGCTCGCATGTGGAACACGTTCGACTGGTCGAAGTACGAGAGCTGCAACAAGTGCGCGCTCGCGTGCTATCTCGAGCCGTCGCTCTTCTCATGGTCCAACATGGGCATGGTCCGGGATCGCATCGTGTCGAACGCGCTCGGCCACATCGGTCGGCGGCGGCCGCGGGTCGCTCCGGTCGCGGCGTCGGCGCCCGCGTGAGCGAGGGCGCTGATCTCAGGGCTCCGTCTTCGCTTGGGCCCGGATGGAGTAATTCCGGCCCTCCCAGCGGGCGCTCTCGGGCCAATAGAACGTGAAGTCGTAGCCCTGGCCCTCGTCCAGGGGGGCGAGGTCGACGAAGTGGACGCCGACCGGCGTCGAAGCGGCGGACGAATCCCTCACGCTCCGCCATCCGTCGTCCGACCAATGCAGCTGGAACGGAGCGGACGCTTGGACGCGGAGCCTCGACCCCACGGGGAGCTCGGAGAGCTGACGATTGAACTTCCACAGCTCGAGGTTCGAGGGCGCCCGCCGCCGTCCCAGGTAGCGGCTCTCGACGGCCGGGATCCGGTCGAAGACCTTTCGATCGGCGATCGATCGCAGGAGGGTGAGGTACTCGGCATGGGCCCATGCGAGCGGCATGGCGGCCCCGCTGGGCCGACCACGAAAGAGCCCGCGGCTCTCGATGTCGTCCTCGTCCCACACCTGCTCGGTCAGCAGGCCAGTGGACGTTGCGAACCGCTCCATCGCATGGGCGTACGGGAGCGGATCCCGCCCTGCCGCGAGCTCGTAGTGGCCGCGCTCGCCCGTCAATAGGGGCCAGGGGCGACCGATCCCCCATCCGAGGAACGGCGCCCCACCCGGTCCTTGGCCGTATCCGTCGTGGTTGTAGCGCTTCCATGCCGGCCCGTACGGCGTATCCACCTTGAGGAGCCGGTCGACCAAGCGCAGGGAGTCGGTCACGATGGGATCGTCCGCAGCTCGGATGCCGTAGCGAACGAGGGCGAGGAACTCGGTCGAGACGATCTCTTGGGCCGGCCATTCGCACACCGCGCCCGGAGCCTGGTTCGCGATGTACAGTCGCCCGAAGTCTCCGGTCTCGCGGGGCGATGGATCGCTCGGCATCGCGGGCCGGATGCGGACGTAGTGGCGCGGAATGCCGGGGTCCAGCGTTCCCTGGGTCGTAACGGTCCATCCTTCGAGATGGCTCTCGAGGAAATCGGCGGTCTCCTCGAAGAGGGTGGCGGTCGTCGCGTCCCCGTGCTTGCGCGCGAAGTCGCTCGCCCCGAGGAGCGCGGCGATCTGCATTCCGATCGTCGAGGGCGAGAATCCGCTCACCTCCTCCCAGCGGTCCTGTTGGGTCACGGGGCCGCGGTCGACCAAGAACTTGGCCGCCCTCAGGACCATCGGATACGGATCGAAGCTCTCGAGCGCGCGGGCACGTTCCAATCGCCAGGCGAGAAGGATCGGCAGCGCGACCTCATCGAGCTGGACGCCGGTCCAGTACGGCCGGCCGTCGAGCCAGAAATTTTGCGGGAACCCGCCGTCGGACTGCTGTCGGCTCGCGAGGTAGATGAGCGCCCGCAGCGGCGCCTCGCGGATGCCACTGGCCAAGAGGGCCGTGGCGATGTGGACCATGTCCCGCGTCCAGACGAGGTGATAGCCGCCGCGATCGTCGGTCCTCCTTCGGCCCCAGGGCGTCGAGGGGGATGCGATGAACGCGCCCGGATAGAGCTTGTCCTCGGAGGCGAGAAGGACCATCCGGCTGACGCGCGCGAGGTGCCCGTGGTCTCCCGGCCCGGCCGCGTACGGGTGGGCGTGCTGCGCTGCCCGATGCCACTGGAGCACGAACCGGTCCCGGTGGCGTTCGAACGGAGACCCAAGGCACTGGAGGACGGTCGTCGTCGCGTTCTCGAGGTTCGAGCCGAAGGCGATGGCCACCGTGAACTCGCCGGAGGCCGGGAGTTCGATCTCGCCGCTGAGGAACACGCTGCCGTTCGGAGCGAGGTCGTACTCCGCACCGAGGTCGTATCGGCTCTCGAGGGTCGCCATCTGATCGCTTCCCCCGAGGAAGCCGACCGTCGCCTTGCGGAACGGGGCGTCGGCGGAGATCACGACCCCCACGTCCTCTCGCGAGGCCGCGAGGATCGGGCGTCCGAGCAACAGGTACACCCCGGCGTCGGTTCCCCGCGGCAGGAGATCAAGGTGGGGGATGGCGTGGAGGTACAACCGAAGTCGGTCCCGGAGCTCAGGACGGTGCGTCGTGACGCGCGTGCGCATCAGGAGCGCCGACTGGTGCGGCGCGGCCAGGACCTCCTTCTCGATCGAGAACCTGCCGGCGGGATCGAACGTCGTCATCCGGTAGTCGAGCGAGTCCGGGTGCGGCTGCTCGATCTTCGAGGAGAGGTGCCGCATCTCGTCCATATAGAACGACTCCCCGTCGGTCACCCCGTAGAAGACCCCGCGGAACTGAGGTCGGTCGATCGATGGGTGGTAGAGCTCGGTGACCATCCCCTTCCAGATCGTGTACCAGAGTCGGGTGTCGGCGGAATAGGCGGTGCCGAACCCCTCCTTCGAGCTCGGGGCCCAGCCGACGGGGACCCCGGGGGCACCGGGCGCGACGCGCGTACCCCGGAGATCCATGTGGTCCTCGGCGCGACGAAGCACGATGGCGTTTAACGGTGGCACCGCGGATCCGGGCGTCGCGCGACCCGGGTTCTTTTCTACGGAGGCCGACTCGCGGTTTCGTGGACTTGGTCTGGTATCTCGTGATCCTGGCCGCGGTCGCAGTCGCCGCGGGCTTCGTAGGATCGCTGACCGGAATCGGCGGAGGAATCGTCATCATCCCGGTCCTCGTGATCTTCTTCAACGTCCCGCTTGCGGTCGCGATCGGCGCGAGCGTCATTACGATCCTCGCGAACTCGGCCACGACCGGATCCGCGTACATCCGCGATCACCTGACCGATCTTCGCATCGGGATGTTTTTGGAGATCGCGACCGTGCCGGGCGCGATCATCGGCGCGGCCCTCACGGTCTACCTCGTTCACGCGAACTTGCAAGACGCGCTCATCGTGGCGCTCGGGGTCATCTTGATCGTGCTGGCGATCGCCGGATTGAGGCGGATCCGCGACGATGCGCACACGCTTTCCGTTCCGGATCGCCGCTCTCGTCGGTTGGGATTTTTCGGCTCGTATCATGATTCCCAGCTCAACGAGACGATCACCTACCAGGCCGAGAACACGAACCGGGCGCTGGGGATCATGTTCGGAGCCGGACTGGTCGCCGGCATGTTCGGGATCGGGAGTGGCGTGCTGAAGGTCACCGCGCTCGACGGCGCCCTCAAACTACCGATCAAGGTCTCGACCGCCACGAGCAACTTCATGATCGGGGTAACCGCCTGCGCCTCGACCGGCGTGCTCCTGGCGGCCGGCTACGTCAATGCGGTCTTGGCGGCACCGGTGGCGATCGGGGCGACGGTCGGCGCCCTGGTCGGGTCGTACGTCCTTCCCGGAATGCGCAATCGGACGGTTCGCATCGCCTTCACCCTGGTCCTGATCGGCCTTTCCATCGAGCTCATCATCCGCGGCCTCGGAGGGCCCTGATGACGGAGAACTCCCCCACCGCGCGCCGCCACGACCTTCCGCCCGACGCCTATCGGGACATGACCCGGATCTTGCGCGCGGGACTGATCACCGCACTCGTAATCCTCTCCGGGGGAGTCATCGCCTACCTTGTAGAGAACGGCTCCCTCAGCTTCGGAGAGATGGTCGCGAAGAACCCGATCCTTTCCTACCTCGGGCTCGACTCCCTTGCTCGAGGGCTCTCGACCGGCCAGCCCGAGGCGTTCCTGACCCTCGGCGTCCTGGTTCTTGTGGCGACCCCGATCGCTCGCGTGCTGACGGGAATGTACTTCTTCGCTCGCAACCGAGAGCGAGAGATGGCGATCGTCGCGATGACCGTGGCCATCCTGCTCTTCGTCGGCGTGCTCGTGATCGGGCCGTTCCTGCGGTAGGAGATAACCCGCCTCAGCGCGCTACGAGCGCTTCGCGGATCGCGTCGATCCCTTCGTTTGCCAGGCTCCGGGCGCGCTCGGGATCCTTGGCCTCGGCAAAGATCCGCACGAGGGGCTCGGTGCCGCTCGGGCGCACGAGAACCCAGCCGCTCCCATGATACGCCTTGATGCCGTCCGTCCGCTCGATCCGATCCGCGCCCCGGCTCAGCGTCTCGGCCGCGCGGCGGAGCGCCTCCTCCCGCCGTTCCACCGGGCATGGGACCTTCTCGCGCACGAAGGCGTAGCGGGGCATCGCGGCGACCAGGGCGTCCAGCGGCTGGCCCCGGCGCGCGAGCAGGTCGAGCACGCTCGCCGCGGTCATCGCGCCGTCGCGGGCGAGCTGGAACTGGGGGGAGATGATCCCCCCGTTCTCCTCCCCGCCGAGGATCGCATGCCGCGCCTGCATCTCGCGGGTGACGTTCGGGCTTCCGACGCGGGTGTAGATGACCTCGCCGCCGAGCGGCCCGATCGCGTCCGCAAGCGATTGCGACATCGTGACGGGGGTGACGACGACTCCTCCGTGATAACGCTCGACGGCGTCTTGGCCGAGCAGCGTCAACAGCGACTCCCCCGGGACGAAGCGACCGTGGCGATCCACGAAGACCGCCCGGTCGGCATCGCCGTCGTGCGCGATCCCGATGTCGGCCCCGAAGGCCGGCACAGCGTGCATCAGGTCCCCGAGATTCGCCTCCGTCGGTTCGGAGGGTCGTCCCGGGAACGTCCCGTCGACGTGACCGTTGAGCGTGCGAACACGGCAGCCCAAGCGACGCAAAAGGGCTGGGCTCGTGACCGCCGATGCCCCGTTCGCGGCGTCGAGCACGACCGAGAAGCGCCGCTCGGCGATCTTCGAACGATCGACGCAGGCCAGGATCCCGTCGATGTACTCCTCCGCGCCCCCGTCATGCGCGCGGATCGTGCCGATTCGGTCGAACGGTGCCATCGGATCCTTCCCGGCCTCCACCGCCCGTTCGATCGATTCCTCCATCGAGCGCGGGACCTCGAGGCCGTCGTCCGCGATGCACTTGATGCCGTTGAACTCGGGAGGGTTGTGCGACGCGGTGACGATCACGCCCAAGCGTCCGCGCAATCGGGGAACGAGGTACTGGATCGCCGGGGTCGGCAAGAGGCCGACTTCGACGACATGGTGTCCGGCCATCGCGAGGGTTCCGGCTACGACGTGGGCCATCGCCACGCTCGAGGTTCGTCCGTCCCATCCCAGGACGATCGTGCTCGCGGGGGGGACGACCGAAGCGATGGCGCCGGCCACCCGCTCGGTGAACGCGGGCGTCAGCCTCTCGCCGACGACCTCGCGGATCCCGTTGGTCCCGAAGAGGCGCATGTAGGCTCTCGGGCCCCCGAGCGTCGGCCCGTATATGAGCGGCGGGCGCTCGCCCCGGGACGCGCATGGAGGAGCGATTCTTGGCCGATGAGATGCTCGGACGCCTCGCGCGATATCTGCGGTTCCTCGGCTACGATACCGAGTACGTCCGGGAGGCGGACGACGACGCAATCCGTACCCGGGCGGAAGAAGAGCACCGGATCCTGTTGACCCGTGATCGCGCCCTGGCCAAGCGGACCCCGAACGCGATCCTCCTAACGTCACCGATGATTCGCGAGCAGCTCATCGAAGTGCGCGAGCACGTCCCGGGGATCGTCTTGGCCCCCCGCTTCGACCGGTGCACGGTGTGCAACGGCGAACTCGCGCAGGTGCCGGCGGTCACGGCGCCGGGTCCCGAAGTCCGGGGGTCCGGCCCCGTCTACGAATGCCGCCGGTGCGGACACCGGTATTGGGAAGGATCCCACACGCGCGAGATCCGTAGATTCCTTCTTTATCTAACGGCCCGGTGAGCGGGCGGATGCAGCTCGAAGTGGAACTCTCGGGCGAGTCGCTCGAGCTCGCGCGAGCCGAGCTCGGGTCGGTCGCCGAAGCGATGGATGCCCAGCTCTCCCCGGAGAGGCCCGGTCCCGAGGGTCGGACGGTCGCGGTCGTGGTCCCGGGTATCGATGCGGCCCGAGGGCTGGTCGCGCGGTTGTCGCTCGCGCACCGGGTCCTCGAAGTCGTCGGGGCCGGGGAGGCGGCGGCGGCGTGGCTCCGGACGGAGGGTGCCGAGGGAGGACGGGCTTCATTCCGACCCCGCGGGCACCCGACGAGCGGGGGCGCGGATCCGTGCATCCATTGGTTTGCCCGGATCTGGAAGGAGGCCGGGGGCGCCATCGACCTAGAACATCCGGTGCGTCGGTTCTGGGTCGCCGGATCCGATCCCGCATCGGCCCGTCTCTTCGAGGAGATCGGAACGGTGGACCGGAAGGCGATTCAGGTTCGCCGGATTTCCCGTCTGCCGTTCCGCCGACCTGTCGGCCTCGATCCCAAGCTCGCCCGCGCAGTGGCGAATCTCGCGCTCGCCGGTCCCGGCCGGCGGATCGTCGACCCGTTCCTGGGTACCGGGGCGCTTCTCGCGGAGGCCGCGCTGCTCGGCGCGGAGGTCACCGGCATTGACGTCGATGTCGAGATGGTCCGGGGCGCCGCCCGTAACCTAGAGGCGGTGGGATACCCCGGGGCGCGCCTGTTGTGCGGCGACGCAGGCACGCTCGCGGAGCGATTCCGCGAAGAGCGGTTCGACGCGCTGTTGACCGATGCGCCGTACGGTCGGGCGTCGGGGACCGCCGGCGAGCCCGTGGCCGACCTGCTGGCCCGGGTGCTTCCCCTCTGGGCCGAACGGGTGCGCGAGGACGGCCGCGTGGTGCTCGTCACCGCGGGAGGTCCGGACCCGCTCTCGCCGCCGTGGCGACGGCGCGTCTCGGTCTCGGTCCGGCAGCATCGCAGCCTGACCCGGGAGTTCCGGGTGTACCGGCGATCGGATTCCCTCACGTAGTGCCGGACGGCGTGAAGTTGATCGTGGCCGGGCTCGACCCGGGCGAGGGGCAGAGCTCGGAGGCAACGAGCTGAAGCTCGATTTCGGTCGCGGGCCGGGTGTTCTCATAGACGATCCGCACGGTCATCGTCGCTCCGGCGTTCACGGTGTAGTAGCCCGCGCCCGCGGGGGCGCTCGCGATGGCGGTGCCGGTTGCGTAGGTGTACTCTCCCGAGACGTTGAACGTCCAGTCGGACGTGGCGGCCCATGCCGCTCGGGCCGAGGCGTTCAGGGGAGTCGAGGAATTATTGAGGTAGACTTCGAGCACCCGGGCCTCCAACACGAGGCCGTGCGGCGCGAGGTCCTGATTGGAAAGGTTGACCGTTGCCGCCACGGCGATCGCGTATCCGGGCGGAGGGGCGAGATAATGACTCACCGCCGTACCGGTCCCCCCGATCTGTCCGCTCTCCGCCGCCACCGGGACGAGGACGAACCCGGTCACGAGAATCGCGGCCACGCCGACGCCGACGAGGGTCCGCTTCCAACCGAGCGGGGAGACGTCGTTGAGCGGAGGAGGATGGCGCGCTCCTAACAGGAGAATCAAAAAGGCGAAGATGAGCCAGCCCAGGTAGACGAACAATCCGAGGAAGAGGAGGAGGATCACGATCGCGTAGCCGACGTACCGGCTCCGGTCTCCGAAGAGTCCGCGCCAGACATGTCCGCCGTCGAGCTGGCCCGCCGGCAGAAGGTTGATCGCCGTCACGAGGAGGCCGACCCATCCGGCCAGCGCGAGCGGGTGCAGGTAGAGGATCTGGGTCGGGAAGACGTGGGTGAACGCGATCCAGAGCAGCGACTGGCCGATCAGAATATTCGAGTAGCTCGTCCCGAGGAAGGTGATCCCGCACGTGGCAAGGGAGGGGGTCGGCAGGGTCCAGGACAAGTACAGGCCCGCGAAGGTGATCGGGATGGCGATGGCGAATCCCACGATCGGGCCGGCGGCGCCGATGTCGAAGAGGACCTTGCGGTCCGTGAACGGCTGCCGGATGCTGACGAATGCGCCGAGCGTTCCGAACAGGAACGGCGGCGGGATCGGCATGAAGTACGGTAGCGATGCATCAAGCCGATAGTGGCGGGCCATGAAGTAATGGGCCAGTTCGTGGCCACCGAGGATTGCGAGCAGCGGCAGGGCGAAGAAGAGCGCGCCGAAGGTGAAGTCCGAGGCGGTCAGGCTCGCGCCTCCGACGAAGGCGTTCCAGATCAACGCCCCGGTAAACACCGTCGTGACGACGGTCGCTGCGAGGAGGCCGAGATTGATCCAGATCGCCCGGCGGGAAGAGGGCGGTCGGTGTCCGACCTCGATGAACGTCTCGCCCATCCGCTCGCGGAGCAGCCCGATGTAGGCATTGGCCCACAACTCGTCGGCGAGGGCTCGGAACGTCGGTTGGAGCGTCGCGCGGTCGGCATGGACGGCGAACGTCACGGACTGAGGGCCGACGACGGTCTCGTAGACGGGGAAGTACCGAGCTACGATCGTTCGCAATCGGTCGAGCTCCGAATTGGGGGAAGGGGCGCCTCCACTCGTCAGCGGCGCCCCCATCGCTCAGTCTCCGGGGCCGGAGGCGGACTTGCGCAAGCGCTTCGCCCGCTCCTTCGAGGTGTAGCCGGTCGCGCTCTCGAGGAATCGATTGTAGCGCCGGACCGTTTCCGCCGCGACCTCGACGTCCACCTTCGGGTCCATGTCCACCTCGACACTGAGCTCCCGGCCCACGGGCCGGGCGATGAGGTTCCGAAGGGCTCCGTAGTGGGCCCGAACTCCGGTTTCGGTCCTCTCGGCGTCCCCGAATGCCTCCTTCGCGGCGACCTCCAGCGACGAATGGTTCAGGAGCGACCGGTGCGACGGCTTGACCGGATAGTTCGTCATGGCGACGGGCCGACGCGGGTTCCGACCATTAGGCTAGCCCTCGGTCCCCCAAAGTTCGCGCGGGCCGGACGAGTCAAACGGTCTCGATCTCGAATCGCACTCCGTAGCCGCGGAGCCGACGCGTCAATTCGTCCGAGAGGTCCAGAATCTGGTCGACCGTCGCGCCCCCGTTCCAATCGTAGACGAAGTCGTAGTTGCCGTGCGTGGGTTGAAAGCCGAGCGAGCGCAACTTGTCGGCGATCTCAGACGGGGTCGCTCCCTCGCTGTCGAACGTGACGCGAAGATAGGTCTCCATCCCCCGCGACGAGGCTCGCGGTTAGCCTAAGCATTTCGGGAGCGTGGACGGCCGCGAAGCGAGCGGCGAGGCCAGACCGTCGCCACGATCCCGGCCGCGTGGGTGCCCGGGGGAAGCCTACGGGGGAGGAGCACACGTGCGGGGGTGACGACGCGCAGGGTTCCCGCGATCCGGCCGCGCGAAGAGCAAACGATGAGGCCGAGCTCGGCGGAGCGCGTGCGAACGATTTCCTTAGGGGGCCGGTACTCGAATCGGGCCCTCGGGAACACCCGACGAAGCGCCTGCCGCCATTCGGCGGCGTCGGAAGGAGGATCGACCGCCAGAGCGATTCGGATCGGTGCGCGCCGGCGTCCCCGTCGGTCGATGACGCCGAGGCGAATCCGACGTGAACTCACCGGGAGGAAGTCATCCGCGAGCACGAGAGGAACCGTCACAACCTCCAGACCCGGCAGTTGGCGCCTTCGGCGCTCGGCGTTCACCGTCGCTCCTCCTTCGGCGGTTTCGACCGAGACGACGAGACGGTCGAACCCGGGTTCGACGGAGCGCCCGAAACGATCCTCCAGAGGCACGACCTTCCAGCGTCGGTGAGGAAACTCCTTCCTCAGCCATCGGGCGAGGGCCCGCCGTCGGTGTTCGTAGGATTCGATCTGGCCCTGGGCTGGCTTGCGGTGGGCAGCAAGGTACCGTGCGGTCGTGAGCCCGATCGCGACCTCACCACCGCCTCGCATCGCGGCGCGAAGGAGAGCCCAGTGACCGGCATGCAAGTGATCGAACGTTCCGCCCAAGACCGTCCGAGGATGCCGCGCGGCCACGAAGCTCCGTCGGCTAGTGCAGTAGTTCGATGAGGAGGATGAACGCGAAGACCACGATCAGGATGTAGAGCAGCGCGCTCCAGTTGCGTCGGGAGCGGATCCGCGTTTCCAGGATCTCCTGACATGCCGGGCTGCAGGTCTGCGCATTGGGAGGGGCAACCTTCCCACAGACCTTGCAGTGGGCATGCTCCGGTACGGCCATGGGAGCGGCGTGAGCGAGTCGCGTCCGTTAACCGTTTTCCTACCATCGCCCTCGCCGCGCCGCCCGCGGCGCTCGACAACGGTTATAAAGGGCTCGAGGGTCCGCACCGCCCGCATGGGCAACATCCGTCAGACGTACATCAAACGCGTGGCCGTCGAGCTCGTGCGCAACTATCCGAACGATTTTACCGGAGATTTTTCCCAGAACAAGAAGAAAGTCCTCGAGCTCACGGACCTCGGCGTTCAGGTCGACGGCCACCTCCAGGTCGTCCACAAGAAGGTCGCGAACCGGATCGCGGGGTACGCGACACGGTACGTGAAGCGCAAGCGCGGCACGTAACGGCCCGACCGGACGGCCGAGCGCGCTAGTCGAGGATGCCGAACCCTTCCTGCAGGTGCACGATTTCGACTGGAGTGGTAGGGCGCCCCACCAAGAGCCCCCGAGAGTTCGCTACCAGGCACGCGCCGACGATCGGCACGCCGAAGTTCGCCGTGGAGCGGTGGACCGGAACCTGCAAGAGTCGCTCGAGTTCGTGCGCCTCGCTCTCCGTCGCGCGGGGATGCACGACGACGCCCCGGTTCGTCGCCACGCCGGCCATCCCGACCGTTCCCAACCCGGCGATCGTCCCGCGGCGCGCGGGAACTCCGAGGGCCCGGGCGATCGCCTGGGTCGCGGCGTCCGAGAACTCCGGGTGAACGAGAGCGCCCGAGTCGTTCGCGAGCACATTGTTGCCCATCGCGTTCAGGCGGCTCGAGATGCAGGTCACGGGCACGACCGAGCCCAGCTCGCTCTGCTCGTCGGGATCGATCCCCTCGGCGACGACCGCACCATGGGAGTTCATCGCGACCATCGCGCCGACGACCTCCGTTCCTTGAACGGTCGTCCGGGCGGTCGCAGTGCCGAGGAGCTCGCGCACCTGCCGCTCCAGCGCCGGAGGAGCGTTCGGAGGGAGGATCGATAGCCCCTCCGTGGATCGCACGTAGACGCCGAGGTAGGGGCTTCCCGAGATAAGCGCACGGCCGACGGGCACGCCTCGCTGCCCCCGTCGACGTCCTTACGATTCTTCGAGGAGGTCGACCTCGATCAAGCCGTCCTCGAAGCGGATGGCCCGGACCCGGACCTGGCGCGGCACATGCTGGATCCCGCGCTCCCAGATGTACTCGTTGAGACGGGGGTCGATCCAGACGTCCTCGATTCGCCCCTTCATGTGGCGGCTCACGAAGCGACGCACGGTCTCAAGCGCGTGCCCGGCCCGGCGTCGGCGGCTCGGAGCATGCATGCTCGCGCGCAGGGGGACGACGTACTCGCGCTCGAGCTCCTCGATCGCACGCTCGCCCGGTGTCCGCGCCATCGTTCCTCGTGCTCCTCAGCGGTGGAGATGGCCCCGCTTCCACGTGCGCCGCTTCGGGTGGCGAACGACCCGTCGGTTCGTCCGTTGCATGACCCAGGCCGGAACCCTCCGGTTCTGCGCGACGGCGCGGATCAATCGGGTCTTGCGGGCGAGACTCTTACGACGGTTCGCCATGGAAGGTTGCGCTCTCCTCTTTCGAGTTCAGCGACGCGTGATCTTGATCTCGCGTCGTTCGGGCATCAGTCGCTCCAGCAGCGCGCGCAAGGTGGGGTCATCGATCGGCCGCGTCAGGCGGCCGCTC
>JAJYUO010000094.1 GCA_021792485.1 Thermoplasmata archaeon | reverse complement strand
ATGTTCTTCAGGATTCGCGAGCACGTCGCCTGCCCTTGTTGCGGCGCAAAGTTGTGCGCTTCCTCGATCACGAGGAAGAGCGGGGGGATCTTCCCCTTCTTGCGGTTGTCGAAGAGCGTGGAGGAAATCCGCGCCACCACGAGCTCCTGGACGTCCGGCGCAACGCCGCGCAGATTGACGAGCGTCGCCCTCCCCTTCTGCACGAGATCGTTGAGCGAGGTTCCCTGGGGGCCCAGGAGCTTCGTCTGGTCGACGTAGAGGAGCCGCTCGTGCAATGTCTCTGCGACCGCGCCCTCGGTCATCTCCGCGGCGCGCGCGAGGTCGGCGACGGTGTAGTCCGGATTGGCCGCCCCGACCCGCTCGATGATCTGCTTGAGCGGCGCGAGGAACGTCTTCACGTTCGTGAGCCCCATGAAGACGAGGAGTTCGCGCGGATCGAGATGCCGCAGCGAGAACGTGAGGGGTTTCGCGCTCGGGTTGAGGGAAACGTCGGGGGAGTACTCGACGATCTGGTGGGCGAAGCCCTGCGACTCGACTCCGAACTTCGCCTGGGCCGCGCTGCGCTCGGCCGGGGTGCGCAGGGAGCCGTATTCCCCGTGAGGGTCGATGATGACGCACGTGACCTTGTGCCGCAGCAGCTCCTCGATGAGCACGCCCAAGAGGTAGCTCTTTCCGCCCCCGGTCTTCGCGAGGACGCTCACGTGGCGCTGGACGAGCTGGTTGATGTCGAGTTCCACTCGCAGGCTGTGATTCCGTAGGAGCCCCACGTACGCCCCGCTGTTCGACCGGTGGGTGAGCCCGAGGACGCGGGCGATGAGCGTCTCTTCCGCGCGGAACACGTGCGCTCCGGGCCGGAACGGGATCGTCGGGATCTTGACGACGCCCTGGGCGTCCCGGTACCCGATGATGATCGCATGGCCCAACAGGCTCTCGTGCACGTGTGTCTCGTCGGTAGGGGCGAGGGCCCCGGCTTGTTCGAGGTCGAGGTCGCTCTTGCGCTGGAGATCGTCGAGCTGGCAAAGGACGTAGCCGTGGTTCTCGTCGGGCACCGACAGGTAGTCGCCGCGCTCCACGGGGCGGCTCAAGCTCAGATGGAAGCGACCGAGCCCCACATCGCCGAAGATGCGTCCGACCTCTTCCACACCCGAATCCGAGCGGAACCGCCGATATTAGGGTAGCGCGGAACTCGCAGCGCTCGCGCCCCCGACCGGCGAAACGGCCCGCCACGCCCGAGTTAGCCTTTTATGGCGTGCGACTCTCGAACGCTGATTTCCGTTGCTCTAGGCGCGGAGACAGTGGCCCGTGGCCGACGCGACCTTCGAACTCGAGCGAAAACGCTTCGAGACCAACCAGAAAGCCGACCAGTATCGCGGCGAGCGGGATCGCTTGAACGCCGAGGCTCGCACCCTCGCGGACGAGCGCGGACGGATCTTGGACGAACTTCATCGACAGAGCTCCGAGGCCCAGGAGCATCGGCGCGCCCGCGACCAGCTCAACGAGCAGGTCCGCGCGGAGAAGAAGCTCCGCGAGGAATGGAACCACCGGCTCCAGGCCGCCGGGGACCGGTTCCAGGAGCTGAAGAGGAACCGCGCGCCGCGACCGGGCGCGGTCCCGGTCTGGCGCCTTCGAAAGGATCTCAAGGAGCTGGAGTTCCGCCACATGACCACGGCGCTGACGGGCGATCAGGAGAAGCGCCTGATCGAGGAGATGAAGCGTCTCGAGGCGGCGATCCGTGATCAGGACGAGCAGCTTCGGCGAGACCCGGAGATCGACCGGGCCATCACCGAGATGAACGACGCTCGGGCCCAGGCCGAGGCGCACCACGCGGCGGTCGGCCGCCTGGCCGAAGAGGCGCAGGCCGCCCACGACCGGATGGTCGCTCTGTACGAAGCCGTCGACGACCTCCGACGCCAAGCCGACGAAGTCCAGGCGAAGCTGATTGAGACCAAGTCGCGAGCCGACGAGGCCCACCGCGCCCACATCGCGGCGATCGAAGAGGTTCGGGACATCGAGAAGATGCTGTACGCGGCGCGCGGGGGCCGCGCGCCGAGCTCGTGGGCCGAGGAGGCCGAACCGCCGAAGGAAGAGGACTTTCTGGCGCGCCTCAAGAAGGGCGAAAAGGTCAGCACCGAGGATCTTCTCGAACTACAGAAGTCCGGCCGGGCCTAGGCGGGCTAGGCGCGGTCCGCGCCGGCCCGGGCGGAGTCCCGCGATGCCGCAGTTCCAAGGCGCTCGCCTCCTCCGGTGAGGACACGGGCCAAGTAACCGGCCATCGCGGCGCCCAGGCGGATCAGCGCAACGTACCCGTGCTGGTCCGTTGCCAATCGCTCGATCCGATACCGCTCCCACAGGCTCCCCTGCTTCTCCGTCAGCTGCTTGCGCCCGTACCCGTTCCAAAACGCTTGCCGAACGAACGCTGGCCAGGTTGCCCGAGGTCGGTGAAAGACGATCGCGTCGGGGATGTATCGGATCGAAACGCCGGTCCGCACCGCCCGGAGATTGAGATCGATATCCTCGGCCGTGACAAACCGCGGATCGAACCCGCCGAGCTTCTGGAAGAGGGCTCGCTGGTAGCCGAGGTTGCATGACGGGTACGTGACGTCGCTTCCCGCGATGTAGAGCTCGACCCGCTCGAGCTCTCCAAACTTCGACGCGACGATCGGCACGGTTTTACCGGCGGCCACGGAAGAGTCCGCGAGTCCCCGGCGCAGTGCCGCCAGCCATGCGGGGCTCGCCACGCAGTCGCCGTCGATAAAGGCGATCAGGTCTCCCCTCGCTGCCTCGACCCCGACGTTCCGCCCTTCCCCCCGGGAGGTCACGCGCCGGATCGCTCGGACGCGCTCCGGGTAGCGGCGAGCATACTCTTGGGCGATCGAAAACGTCGAGTCGTAGCTTCCGCCATCCACCACGACGATCTCGAACGGGGGCTCCTGGACGATCAGGCTCTCCAGCAGCGGGCGCAGGTGCGCTTCCTCGTTGCGGACGGTGACGACGATGCTGACGAACGGTCCTGCCGAAGGTTCACTTCCCAATGTCCACCACGACGACGTCCTTCACCGCGCGCATGCTCTTGAAGGGGAGCACGAGACGGCCGGCCGTGTCGGACTGGAACAGGCGGGACTCGACGTCCTCGCCCGGGGTGACGAGCACATGCGCGATCGATCCCGTGACGGTGTCGACGACGAAGTTGTCGATGACCCCGAGGATCTGCCCGTCCGCGGTCATCACGGTCTTGCCTTGGAGTTCGGTGAGGAATTTTCTCATCGTGAGCCCTTGCCCGTCCATGGAAGGGGACGCTATTTAATCGTACGTTCGAGTCGGTCGTACGGCGTTCCCGGCTCCCGCCCACCTATCGGACGCCCGATCGGCGAGAATCGGCCGGGTAATCCTTATATCACGCACCCGGGTCGAGGCGCTCCCCGCATGGCCCGAAGTCTTGGAAAACAGAACCCCGAGCTCACGCACGCCGTGCTCGAGCTTCGCCGCGCCGCCCGTGCGAACGACGCCCCGATATGGGGCGCAGTCGCAGACCGGCTGGAACGCAGCCGGCACCAGTCCGTCCCGGTGAACGTGGGGCATCTCGACCGCGCCGCGGGCAGGAGTGAGGCGATCGTGGTGCCGGGGAAGCTGCTCGCCGATGGCTCTCTCGCGCGCGCGCTCACCGTGGGGGTCTTCGATTGTTCGGAGTCGGCGCGAGCGAAGATCCACGCGGCCGGCGGCAAGGTCCTGACGATCCACGAGATGCTGAGGTGGCGCCCCGACGGCGCCGGGGTGCGGATTGTCACCTGAATCGGGACCCCGAGCCCTCCCGGCACCCGGGCCGAAGGTCGTGGACGCTTCGGGCCTCGTGCTGGGCCGTGCGGCCAGCGTGATCGCTCGGCGCCTGCTCGACGGCGAACATATCGTCGTCGTGAACGCGGAGAAGAGCGTGGTGACGGGCAACCGTTCGATGGTCATCGCGACCTACACCGCCCACCGGGCGCGGGGATCCGTGCGCAGCGGGCCACACTTCCCTCGGTACCCGGACCGGATCTTCCGACGGACGGTCCGCGGAATGCTGCCGCACCTCAAGACCCGGGGCAAGGAAGCGCTGCGCCGACTCGAAGTGCACATGGGAGTCCCTCCCGAGTACCAGGGAGCGACACCCGAGACGCTGGCGGCGGCCAAGGCTCGCCCCGCGCTTCGACCCGCGATGACGCTCGCCGACATTTCCGTCCTCCTAGGAGCGCGCGTGTGAAAGCGCCGCAGGTGGTCCTCGCCACGGGCAAGCGCAAGGAGGCGATTGCGCGCGCGACCATCCGCAAGGGCCGGGGCCTGGTGCACATCAACGACCGCCCGCTCGAGCTGGTCGAGCCCGATCTCGTTCGCTTCAAGATCCAGGAGCCGTTGCTCATGGTCGGCGACCGTTGGAAGACGGTCGACATTTCGGTCGACATCCAGGGGGGCGGGGTCATGGGACAGGCCTCGGCGGCCCGCACCGCGATCGCGCGCGGCCTCCTCTTGTGGCTCAAGGACCCGGCGCTGGACGACATGTTCAAGCACTACGACCGCTCGCTCATCGTGAACGATCCGCGCCGCAAGCTCCCGAAGCGGCCGGGGGGCCGCGGAGCGCGCAAGCGGCGGCAGAAGTCGTACCGGTGAGCCCGACGAGGGAGGTTCGAAGGCCATGACGATGATGATCCCGGTCCGCTGCTTCACCTGCGGCAACGTCATCGGCCAGCACTGGGACGCCTTCCGGGAACGGACCGCCGCCGGGGAGCCCGCGGGGCAGGTCCTGACGGAGCTCGGCCTCTCGCGGTATTGCTGCCGCCGGATGATCCTCTCCCACGTCGACCTCCTGGACGAGGTCGGCCCGTACGGCTGAACGGCCGGGGCGGCCGATTCCGGGCCCTCCCCCAAAGGGGGTCGCCGCCCCGGATTGGGAAAGGCCCGGCGACGGCGCCGCGATGGATTGATATCCCGCCAC
>JAJYUO010000093.1 GCA_021792485.1 Thermoplasmata archaeon | reverse complement strand
CGAGGTAGGCGGCGACCGCATCGAGGCACAACGGGGAGAGCTTGAGTTCCACCCCCTGCTGCTGGCAGACGCTCCGGAGCTGGCAGGAAGGGCAGACCTTCGCGTGGAGGTTCCGCTCCTTCCAATCGAGCACGTCGGCGCGGGTGAAGAGGTCCTTGAGGAGACGCAGGTACGCACCCTCGGCAACGTGCGGAGGGCCGTCCCGGGCGCGGGCCGGCGCGGCCCCGTCCACCCAGTACTCGTAGAGACCCCGGCTATCCTTCGACGCACGACACGAAGGGCAGAGCCAGAGCCCGACGCCGGCGTCGGATCGGCCGGCCGTGAGGCGCGCGAAGACCGGGTCCTCGGTGAGGGGACCCTCTCCCCCGCAGAGGTCGCACCGGCTCGGGGGTCCCCGCCGCAGGGCCTCCTCCCCGGCATCCGGTCGGATCTCTCCCGATCGGATCCTCGCGAGGCGGTCGACTGCGAGCGCGTACTGGCGCGGGCGAGATGCCGGGCGGGTCATGATCTTCGCCGATTGCCAGTAGATCAGGTCCTCCAGCGTCCGAACGGAGGAGGGAGGCATGTACAGCGCCGTCGGCCGGCTGCCGTCCGCCGTGCTCAGCCCGAACGGTTCGGACGAGTCGTCGTGCCCCGGCCGCTCGGTCCCGTTTCCGGCCGAGACTCGACCCGGCCGGCGACGGAACGCCTCGGGCCACCGGACGACGGCCACCGCCAAGAGGACGGTCGCCCCGACGATGATTCCGACCGCCGTCCACAGGACCGGCGCCGGCAGCCCGAGCGAGGCCGTGACGGCGACGACGACGATGACCGTCGCCGCACCGCCTCCGCCGACGGTGATCGGGGAAGCGTTCCTCCGCAGCCACGCCGCGAACTCCTCGCCTCGGTAGGCGAGGCCGAGGAGGGCGAGGGCGGCGGCGAGCGCGACCACCGCGGTGGCGGTGAGGACCGTGACAAAAGGGCTCGCGAACCAGGGCATTCGATCCTCCCAGATCACCCGGTGAGGCCGCACGGCTCCGATCTTCGGCCGATCACCGCGGGGCTCCGCACCGAGACGATGGTGATAGAAAAGATCACGGTCTATCCGCTCCCGGAAGGAACCGCGATCCATCGAGCGAGGGAGGAGAGCCGAGCTCCGACGCTCTTCCAGATCCAGGCATCGAGCGCCCAGTACCGGCCCGCGCCGCCGACCAGGAGCGCGAGGCAGATGGCGATGTAGAGCGGCTGGGCGCCGACGTCGGTGCCCCATCCCCAGACGAAGATCCCGTTCCACTGCGTGAGGAGCAGGAGGACCGAGGCGATCAGCCCGAGGAGCGACGCCAGCCGGGTCGTGATCCCGAGCAGGAAGGCGACCGCCAGGTAGGTGCTGCCGATGGCGATCAGGGAGGCGAAGAACATCGGATACGCCGCGACGAAGTTGGGGAGGCCGGGACCGATGACCGACGAGAAGGCGTACGAGTACGCGGTCGAGCTGAAGAACGTCGGGTTCCAGTAGTTCGCAGCCGACTGGGGCAGGAAGATGAACAGGAGGTTCGCGCCCCAGATGACGCCGAGCAGGATGCGGAGAACGTCCAGCGCTCGCCCGCTTCGATCCGGGACCGCGGTCATCGTCGTCCCCTCAGGTGACCGTCAGGGTGCCTTCCATGAATCCCGGGGTGAACATCGGGAACCCGTACCCGTTGGGACCGCTGCCGCACGGCGCGAGGCACTCCCATCGGAACGAGCCCGTCTGCTTGAGGTTCACTTCGAACGCTACGAAGCTCTGGCCGGGGACCAGCACGTTGACGCCGATCTGAGGGACGTCGAAGGTGTGGGCGACGTTGGCGGGGTTTACGTAGGAGGTCGGAGTGCCGTTGATCGTTTCGGTGCCGCCCACGGTCCCCTTGACGTTGCACGAGCATCCTCCCCAGCTCGCGGGAGTGTCGTGGTCGGTGATCGTCACGATCAGCAAGCCTTCGGGCAGGGTGAAGTTCGTGCCCGAGCCCGAACCCGACGTCGAGTTGAGCACGTACTGCGGGAAGCCGCTCCCGCCGTAGGACGAGGAGTACGTCTCGTTGACGATGACGCTCAGGTTGAGGTAGCTGACGGTCGAGGTGGAGGTGCCGCTGCCGGAGGCGGCGCCGGCCTGAGCTCCCAGCTCATAGGCGAGCGCCGTGCTGGCAATGAACAGGGCGACGACGACCACGACGACAACCCGCAGCGGGAACGACCGGCGCGCGGTCTTCGCGTCGCCGCCGCTCGTCCCGGTATCGCTTCGCGCCGCCATGAGTACTGCTTCGTTCTAGGGGACGACCGTCCCCCGGCCTCCTTGTAGGGCAAGGCTTCGGATCTTCGCATATAGAGGCAGTCAATCGGTCTTGACAACGTCGAAGGCGCCGGCCCCCGCGGAAGGTCCGCCTCTCCTTCGGGGGACCCCCGGAAGCCGGCCCCGGCTCCTAGTGCCGGTGCGCCTTCCCGAGCCACCCTTCTTCGACGGGCCCGGTCGGGATCGGCCGCAGATCGAGCGATCGGACCGGCGCGGCGACCGCTCGGAGGCTCGAGGCGGGTCGTGCCGGCGCGACCGATGGCCGGTCCGGTTCGCTGGCGTCGAAGCTCGGCGCGGGGTGACGGGACCGGTGCGGGTGAGCGAACCGGATCGCCCGGACCCGGAGCCCGTAGGGGAGGGATCGGCGGTCGGAGGCCCGGCCGACCATATGTCCCGGGACGAGCCCGGCGTGGTCGAGCAGGTAGCACAGCTCGCCCAGCGAGGGTCCGCGACGGGTCGCGGAAGGGTCCCCCCGGGCGCTCCGAGCCTCGGGCCCGGTCAGCGAGAGTTCGACCACGATGTGCGTCGTGGCCGCCATCGGCGCAGGAGGGGGTGCCTTCGGTTCGGCAAGGCTCAATAGTCGGCGTGAGGCACCCACGGTGCACCTCGCAGTCGCGAAAGACCAAAGATTGGGCTCGCCAGCGACATAGCAACCGGTGTGGCGAGCGGGGAGTATTTCAAGGGCCGCCTCCACCGGAACGCGCGCCGGCTCGAAAGGGCACGGCGGCTCGGCGGCGGATCGATGGGCAATCGGTATGTGACCGCGCCGGGTCGGCGCCGACCGTGGAGATCGAAGGATGCCCGATCCCGGAAGACCGTCTCTACGACCTCGAGCTGCGGGCCTGGGCCCAACGGTCGGACGCCGACGGGACGTGGGCGGTCGGGGTGCTCGCGCCGTTCGCCTCGTTCATCGGGCCGGTCGACAAGGTCACGCATCGGCCCCTCGCGCCGACGATCGAGCGCGGGCGCTCGCTCGCGATGGTGGAGTCCGTCCGGTTCACCGGGGCGATCCGAACCCCCGTCAGCGGGGCCGTGGTCGCGCAGAACTCCGAGCTCGCGTCGCACCCCCGCTGGCTGAACGACGACCCGTACGGCCGGGGCTGGATCGCGAAGGTCCGCCCGCCCGGGGAGGCGCCCCCGCCGGCGGGACTCGAGACCGCGCAGGCCGTGGGACCGCGCCTCGCCGACTGGATCCGACGCGAGAGGATCCGCTGCTGGCCCCAGACCCCGGACTTCCAGATGGTCGAGATCGGGGTCGAGTGCGCGGCGATCCTGACCCAGCTCAACGACGAGCTGGCCCGCCGGCCGGCGGGCACGGCGGTCCTGCTCGTGACGGACGAGCCGACGAGCCCGATCGAGATGGAACGGTGGTCCGACCAGACGGGGCACTCGGTGCTCGCGGCTCGGAGGGACGAGGCCCTCTATACGTTCCTCGTGCGGAAGGAGGAGCGCCCGAGGCCCCGGGTCCCCCGCCGCGGCTGACCGGACGGGGGCGTCGGCCGGACTAGGGCTTCTCGATCGGGGTCCGGACGAGGTTCCCCCACTCCGTCCACGATCCGTCGTAGTTCCGGACCTTCTCGCGGCCCAAAAGGTACGTCAGCACGAACCAGGTGACGCTCGAACGCTCGCCGATCCGGCAGTAGGTGATCGTCGGAGTCCCCGCCCGGACGCCCTGGCCCCCGTAGATCGCCTCGAGCTCTTCCCTCGGCTTGAACGTCCCGTCGTCCCGGATGGCAGAGGCCCACGGGATGTTCTTCGCGCCGGGGATGTGGCCGCCGCGCTGCGCGTGCTCCGTCGGGTACTCCGGCGGAGCGGTGATCTCGCCCGAGAACTCCTTCGGCCCGCGGACGTCGACGAGGGCCGTCTTCCCGGCGCGGACGTGCGCGAGCTCCGCGCGCACGTCGTCCAGGTAGGCGCGCAAGTGCTCGTTAGGGTTCCCGATCGTGATCCGGCCGGCCGGATAGCTCGGAATCTCCTTCGTGAGGGGCCGATCCTCGGCGATCCACTTCTTCCGGCCGCCGTTCATCAGCTTGACGTTCGGGATGCGGTAGTAGGCGAAGACCCAGAAGGCGAACGACGCGAACCAGTTGTTGTAGTCCCCGTAGAGGACGATCGTCGTGCCGTCGTTGATCCCGGCCGTGCGGAGGAGGGCCGTCAGCGCCTCCTTCGAGACGATGTCCCGGGCGACGGGGTCGTTGATGTCCTTGCGCCAGTCGATCAGGACCGACCCCGGGATGTGCCCCTCCGCGTAGTTCGCGGCGGGATCGTAATCGACCTCGGCGATCCGGACGTTCGCGTCCTTCTTGTGCTGCTCGACCCAGTCGGTGTCGACCAGGACCTCGGGATGTGCGTAGTCGCTCATGGTCCTCGACCCATTGCGTGGAGACCGGGCTAATAGGCTCGTCGGCCCCCGTGCTACCGGCCCGCTGTGCAAGTTGGGCACGCTCGACGCAAGAGGCGCCGAGTCTCGGCGTCGATCGCCTCTTCCCCCCTGCCACGGCCTAGGGGTGGGTTCCGGGCGACCGTTCCGGCGGCGGGAGGGCGACGGCGCGCCGCTCCGCGAGGAGGCGGGTTACCCGTGCCGGCCGCGCTTGGGCAGCTCCGCGTCGGAGACCTCGATCGTCTCCGGGTCGAAGCCGAGCCGGGCGAGCTCGTCGCGGAT
>JAJYUO010000092.1 GCA_021792485.1 Thermoplasmata archaeon | reverse complement strand
CGTCGGGATCGGCGCCTGCATCCCGATCCGGTCGTCGTAGCGGTAGGTGTCGCGAACGATCACGCGACGGGCCGGGAGATTGATCCCCGCTGCGAGCGTCGGCGTCGCGACGAGCACCTTGAGGGTCCGATCGCGGAAGGCGTGCTCGACAACCTCGCGCTCGGCATTGGTGAGCGAGGCGTTGTGGTAGGCGACGCCGTGGGGGATCATCTCCGAGAGGCGCCGGACCCCCTCGGTCTCTTCCTCCGCGGCGGCGAGGAGCGTCTCGACGGCCTCGCCCGCCCGGGCGCGCTCCAAAGGCGACAGGAGCGCGCGCACGGTCGGGACCAGTCCGTGCGCGGTCTGCTCGCTCGCGCGACGGGTGTTGACGAAGACCAGGGCCTGCCCCCCCTCCTCGATGACGGTGCGCACGAGCCGAGGGACCGCCTCGCCCGGCCCCGCCACCGCGCGCGTCGAGAGATCGGTGAACAGGATCCGCCCGTCGTGGTAGACCCCCTGCTTGAGGGGGACCGGGCGGAAGTCGCTGACGATCGGCTCGGCCGACAGCCACCGCGCGACTTCCTCGGCGTTTCCGACCGTCGCGCTCAGGGCCACGACCTGGAGGGTGGGATACGATCGGCGGAGTCGGGTCAGCGTGATCTCGAGGGTCGGGCCCCGATCGGGATCGCGCATGAGATGCACCTCGTCCGCCACCACGACTCCGATGCGGTCGAGCCAGGGGCTCCCCCGGCGCAGCAGCGCGTCGACCTTCTCGCTGGTCGCGACGAGCACATCGATCTTGTCGAGCTGGTCCGGCCGTAGGTCGAAATCGCCGATCGAGATGCCGACTCGAAGGCCGAGCGACTCAAACGCGCGCAGCTCCTCGGCCTTCTCCCGGGCCAGGGCGCGCAACGGCACCATGTAGAGCCCGCGCCGACCTTCGCGGAACGCGCGTACGATCGCGAGGTAGGCGACGAGCGACTTTCCGCTCGCCGTGGGGCAGGCGAGCAGGAGATTTCGCCCCGCGAGGGCTGGGCCGAGCGCCTCCGCTTGCGGAGGGTAGAGGGAGAGGATCCCCTCGCGACCGAGGATCGCCCGGCACTCGGGATCGATTGGCGTCGACTCGATCGGGATCCCGGCCACGGTCGGCGCCGCCGGGCGCGGAGGCGGGCGCACCGGGGCCGGGCGTCCCGCTCGGCGCCGGTCGCGAGGACTAGGCATCGTCGGAATCGTCCTCGCCGGTCCGGCCGTCGCTCAGCATCTTGCCGACGATCCGCTCCTGGATCTCGGTGGTCCCCTCGACGATCGGGAAGACCCGCGCGTCGCGCAGGATCCTCTCGGCCGGATGGCCCCGAAGGGTCGCCGGCGGCCCGATGACCTCGACCGCCTCGTGCGCGATCGACTCCGCCACCCGCGCCGCCACGAGCTTCGCGGTCGACGCCGCGAGCTCGTAGGGCCGGCCCGCGTCCTTCGCTTCGGCCGCCTTCTCAATCAGCGCGCGCGCGGAGGAGAGGTCCGCCCACGCGCGGGCAAGGCGCGCCCGACGGTCGTCGTCGGGATTGCGCGCGACCGCCGCCCGAAGTTGATCGAAGCCGGCCCGAGCGACGCCGAGCGCGCAGGACGCGATCCCGATCCGACCCCCGACGAGGGCGCCGAGGGCGATCGAGAGCCCCTCGCCCTCCGGCCCGAGCAAGGCATCCTCGGGAAGCTCCGCCCGATCGAACACCAGTTCGTTCGTCTCGCTCCCCCGTAGTCCGAGCTTGTCGAGCGGCTGTCCGACCGAGAACCCCGGGGTCCCGCGCGGGACGAGGAAGGCACTGATGCCGTGCGACCCCCGAGCGGGGTCGATCGTGGCGAACGCGAGGACGACCCCGGCACTTCGTCCGTTCGTGATGAACATCTTCGAACCGGTGATCCGCACGCCGTTCTCGGTCCTCTCGTACCGGGTCGCGAGATGCGCGGCATCGGATCCGACCCCGGGCTCGCTCAGCGCGAAGGCGCCGAGGATCTCCCCGCTCGCAAGGGGCCGCAGCCACCGCGCTCGTTGCGCGTCGTTGCCCCATCGGTGGATCGGGGCGGCGCACACCGAAAGATGCACGGAGAGGTCGGTGCCGACCGTCGGGCTGACCCGCGATATCTCCTCGAGGACCACGCTGAGCGCGCGGGTGCCGCCGCCGATCCCGCCCCACTCCGGAGGGATGCCGAGACCCGTGAGGCCCTCGCCCGCGAGCGCGGAAAAGACCTCCGAAGGCAGCCGGTCCGACCGATCGATCTCCTCGGCCAGCGGCGCGATCGACCGCGCGGCGAACGCCCGGACGCCTTTCCGGAGCGCGGTGAGCGGCGCGAGCGGGACGGGCATGCGCTCCGAGCAGGTCGAAGAACGCTTAATGGGGGCGGTCCGTCGCCCGCCGGTACGAGGCGACCATGGACGGCCCGACGCTCAAGGACCGATTCACGGCCGTCGACACCCTCGCTCTCGTCCGCGAGATCCGCGCCCTGACGAAGGCGCGGGTCGACAAGGCCTTCGACCTTCCGGGCGGGGGCTGGAGCCTTCTCCTCCGGATCCCGAACGAGGGCCGGCGGGAGCTTCGCCTGTTCCCCGGCCGGTACGCCGCGCTCGCCGAAGAGGCCGGCGAGCACGAAGAGGACCTCACGCCCGTGGCGAAGGAGCTCCGCCGGCTCCTCTCGGGCGCGATCGTCACCGGAGCGCGAGATCCGAGGAGCGAGCGCTACCTCGAAGTCGAGTTCCTGCGCGGTGGGGCCTCCCGGCTCGTCCTCGGCCTCGAGTTCTTCGGATCCGGCAACCTCGTGGTCGCCGAAGGGGGGACGATCGCCGCCGTCGCGAAGCCGCGCGCCTGGGCGCACCGGGTCGTGCGGGTCGGGGCGGAGTACCAGCGGCCCCCCGAACGCACCGATCCGTGGTCGATGGAGGCGGAGCAGCTCGCGGAGGAGCTGCGGCGCTCCCGCAGCGACCTTCCCAGCACGCTCGCGGCCCGGCTCGCGCTCGGGGGACCGGTCGCGGAAGAGATCCTCGCCCGGGCCCGGGTCACGGCCGACCGCTCTCCGATCGAGATCGCGGCCGCCCTCCGGGCCAGTATCGCCGAGCTCCAGTCCGAGGTCGCCGATCCTCCGCAGGGATACGTCTACGAGCGCGACCACGAGGTCGTCGACGCGACCCCGTACCCCTCCCGACGCTGGGCTGTGGATCCGGGCGTGCGGGAGACCGTGCTTCCGCGGTTCAGCGAGGCCGCCCTTCGCTACTTCCCGACGCTCCTCCCCGCCGGACCGGCCCCAGCCCGGAGCCCGGAGGAGATCGAGCGGGGAAACCTCGAGCGCCAGCGCGAACGCCAGATCGGGGCCGTGCGAGCGCTCGAGGAGTCCGCGCACCGGCTCGTCGCGCAGGGCCAGGCGATCCTCACGCATTTTGAGGAGGTGGAGCGACAGCTCGCCCGGCTCCGCTCGGCCCCGGATCCTCCCGACACCGCCACGATCTCGATCGACGAACAGTCGATCCCCGTACTCGTCGCCCGGTCCCCTCGCGCCTCCGCGCAGTCCCTGTTCGACGAGGCGAAGCGAGTGCAGGCCAAACTCGCCGGGGCGCGCGCCGCGCTCGCGGCTTCCGAGGCCCGTCTCGCCCGTCCGGTCCCCTTAGCCCGGCGCCCTCGCGCTGCCCGCGAAGCGGCGGAGGGCGGTGCCGGGTTCTGGTTCGAGCGATTCCGCTGGTTCATCTCCTCCGACCGGCTGGTCGTCGTGGCGGGACGCGATGCGGGATCGAACGACCGGGTCGTCCGGCGACACCTGCGCGACGGTGACGTCTACCTGCACGCCGACCTCCATGGCGCTTCGAGCGTCGTCGTCAAATCGGCCGGGCCGGGACGCGGACCGATCCCCGAGAGAACGATCGAGGAGGCGGGACGGTGGGCCGTCGCCTTCTCCAAGGCCTGGCGGGCCGGGCTCGCATCCGCGACGGCGTTCTGGGTGAGCGCCGATCAGGTCTCGAAGACCCCGGCGACCGGGGAGTTCGTCGCGCGGGGATCGTGGGTGGTCACGGGAACCAAGCACTACCTGAAGGACCTGCCGCTGGAGCTCGCGCTCGGCACGATCCGCTACGAGGGCCGAGAGATGTGGACGGTCGCCCCCGAGAGCGCGGTCCGTCTCCTCGGCACGGCGCGGTTCCTGCTCACGCCCGGGGACGAGCGAGAGCGGGCCGAGCGGGAGGTCGAGCTATCGCGAGAGACCGGCGTGCCGCGGTCCCGGCTCCAGGGCCTGTTGCCGGCGGGCGGCCTCGCCGTGCGTCGCGCGTAGAGCCGCTCGATCTCCCCCGCGAGGAACCGGTCCCCGGGGCGCTGCCAGTTTTCGCCACGGGCGCGGATCCGGACGACCCGGACCTCGGCCTCGTTTACCCGGAGCACGTCGCCGACGGCGAACTCGACCGCGGGCCGGGTGGCGAGCTTGAACGAGCGCGTGCGACGTCCCTCGACGATCGACACGGGGACCGTCGGTCCGCGATCCCGCTCGACCCACAGCGTCGCGATCTCCTCCGAACGGGCCTCGGAGACCCGCCGCCCGTCGCGCCGGTCGATTCCCCGCACGATCCAGGGCGCCTCGGAGCCGGGAACGCCGGAGCCAACCTGCACGCGACGGTGCGAGGGAAGCTCGGCCGTGGCGCGCTCGGAGCGCGGGCCGTCGGAGACGACCACGGCGACGACGACGGATGCCCGGGCCGTCCCGACCGAGAACGGGTGGACGGACTGGCACGCCCGGCACCGGGCCACGCCGCGGACGGACCTACGGGGACCGGGCGTGGCTCCCGGCCCGCGGCGGACGTGCAGGATCCGGTGGGGCGTCGACCGACCGCAGACCGGGCACAGGAGGTTCGCGGAATGGAGGCCGAGGCTCGCGAGCGCAGGGAGCGGTTCCTCCGGCGGACGATCCGACCGTTCGGGCGGCTCATCCATGTCGCCGAGCGACCTCCCTACGGCGGGCCCGGGCGCGATGGGGCTGCCCGAATTTGAATCGGGGTCCCGAGCTCCCAAAGCTCGAAGGATGGACCAGTAGAGCGGACCGAGGGAGATGCCTCGGGCCC
>JAJYUO010000091.1 GCA_021792485.1 Thermoplasmata archaeon | reverse complement strand
TTCTCGATCTGCGCTATCGAATGAACGCGACCGTCCACCGTCGTCAGATACAGCCGATAGTTCCGCGCCAGCAGTCCCGCCGAGGCGATCACATTGTTCTTCTCGAGCGCGGCGGTGACGTCGCGGAGTGATAGATGCGTCGCTTGGAGCTTCAGCGGATCTACGATCACGTGGTACTCCGGCACGTGGCCACCCAAGACCTCGACGCGTGAGATGCCGGGGATCTGCAGAAATAGCGGCTTGATCGTGTAAGTCGCCGTATTCCACAGATCCCGCAGCGTGTGGCCGCTCGCGGTCAGACTGATCCCAATGACAGGATAGCTCAGCGTGAACCCTACCCGCCGAACGTCCGTTGTCGTTCCCGCGGGCAGCTCGCTGCGGATCTCGGCGATACGACCGAGCACATACAATTCCGCGCGGTGCATGTCCGTGCCCCAAGGAAATTCCACGTTGATAATTGCTGAGCCGCGCGTCGTGGTCGAGAGCACCGTGCGCTCTTCAGGAATGCTCTTCAGTGACTCCTCGATGGGTCGCGTGATCGTCGCCATCATCTGATCGGGGGGCATGATACCGTTGCTCACCCCGACGACGATCCGTGGAAAGGCGGTCACCGGAAATACCGACGAAGGAATGCGCAAGGCCGCAAAGACCCCGGCAAGACAGATGACGGCGGCGATAAAGGTGATCGCGAGGGCGTGCCGCGTGGTGAAGCGGCCCAGACGTGACGGGGCAGCGCTCACGGTGTCTCGGGGCCTTGCGCGTTCGCCGCGACGGGGTCGCGAGCCGAGTCAGAGGCGATCTGGATCGCGACCCGAGAGGGAAGGCCGTAGGCTCCCACGGTGACGATCTGTGTGCCGGCCCTGAGCGCGGGACCCGATACTTCGACCCAGCCATGTTCGCGTATGCCTATCCGCACCGGTACGCGGATCGCCTCGTGGCCGCGCACGACCGAAAGTACGCCGTGTTTGCCAACGTCGGTGATCACGCCCGCACTGGGGGCGGCGAGGGCCATCCGGTGTGTCGCGGTGACGATGCGCAACCGAACATACTGTCCCGGACGCAGGCGGCTGTCCGCCGGCAGCGGCGCCCAGACACTCACCGCGCCATCGCTCTGATCCACCATGGGACTGATATAGGCGAGGCGAGTCGCGGTGCGCATAGCCCCCAGCACCTGAACGGGCGCGACCTCGACACCGGCCCGGGCCGCGTCGAGCTTCGCCCTCAGCTTCTCCGCGTCGACCGGGTGCCCGACCAAGCGCTCGATGCGGGCCAGCGTGGGGGCCGTCTTCGGGTCGTGGTAGGCGAGGTTGGCGGGGGCGCTGTTGCTCACCACCTCCTCCATCTCCTCCTTCCGTTCGGGGGTGGGGAGGCACCCGCTCGCGGTGGTCGTTCGGCTCTCGGCGTTCGTGGCGCTTTCAGCGCACGTGGCTGTCATCGCCCGTAGGGTTGACGCCGAGGGTCCGCGAGACCCTCGGGCGGACTCGCCCACGAGGCGAGTCCAGAGGCGACCCCACCCCTTCGAGCCGCCTCAGAGGCGGACGCGAAGCGGGGCGCTGGCGACGCGAGGGGACGATAGAGGGCCTGAGTCCAGAAGGCCCCTACGTCCCCTCGCCGAGCGGAGCGAGGGAACGTCCCGCGACCTCGGAGGGAGTGCGGTCGGCCGTTGAGGCTTCAGCCCGATGACAGCCACGTGCGGCCCGGCGACACGAACGCACCCCGACCCGAACGACCAGCGCGAGCACCCGCCGCACCACACCCGAACGGGCCCACGCGCCCGGAGGGCGCGTCGGGGGGCCGAAGGCCCCCCACTCGGGATGGAGGGCCAAGGAGGAAGGGGACCGAGACGAAGCTCTCGCAGCCCCTTCCTCCTGCGGCAGGAGGCGGGGAGGGGGGTCGAGAGGGGGAGGACCGCTCAAGGGTCCTCCCCCCGGTGGGGCGGTGCGGAAGGAGGTTGCAGGGGGAACGGGCAGGGTGTCCCCCTCAGCCAGGTCGCCTCGCGCGATCATGTCCTCGATTGACTGCTGGGGGGGCACCGAACTCGCGGCAGGTCTATCTCGCGGGGAACTCCTGTGAGACAAGGAAGACAGGCACCGAGGCGAATGACCGAGAGCGCAGGGGACTGGATTCCGACTGAGAGGAGGAACCCCCAGCCCATCCTTCTCGCGCCCGTCACACTCCTGTTCCTCACGCTTAGCCTCTACTACATGTTCGTGGCGGCCGGGACCGCGCGGATCGGAGGGGTCCCCGCGTGGCTCATTCCGGCAGCGTCGCTGGTATCGGTCATCGCCGCCATCAACCTGTACATGCTCAGCTACCGCTGGCCTCGGGCGGTCCGGATGGTCGGGAATGCACTGGAGGTGCATACACTGTTCGGGCGTGTTGTTCGAGCCCCACTTGATAGCGTGAAGCTGGAGTCGTCATGGCCCGACAACTTCGGACACTTGGAGGTCCCAGGGATGCGCGCGTGGATTGGGATCAGTCCGGCCCAGTTCAGGACTTTGCAAGACGCGGGGTGCGCTGGATCTTGGCTCCCGAAGCCAGCTCCATCGCGCAAGGGACAGCCCGGTCGGGGACCTTCGCCCGAGGAGCTACGGCGCGAGCTGGCAATCATCGTGCGGAGGCAGCAGGTGGCCCTCGAGAACTTCCGTACCGTCCAGGCGACCTTTCCCGCATCCCCCCGCAGAGAGGATTTCGCAAGGACCCACGGGATGCTCATCGGTACGTTCGAGAGGGCCTCCGCCCCCACCGAGTGGACGAAAGGGGTACCCGCTGCAAACGAGATCGAGGCTCGGAAGGGTCTACCCCTGGTACCCCTTCCTCTTCCCGCCACGGTCGACAAGCCGGGGGAAGAGAGAATCGCACGCCAGATTGTCGAGCTAGTGCGGGCAACTATGGAGGCTTCCGCTCGCAGGCGCAAGGTCGAGAGGCTCCTCGCTCGGGCGGACGTGACGAAACACCGAGAGAATCCGCCCTGAGCTTCACTCCCGCCGCCGGGCCCACTCTCGGTCCCCGGCGTCGCGCCGGGGCGGGAAGTAGCCCGCGCGGTCAGCCCGCGAACCCGACCAGACGGCCTCTCGCGGCGCAGAGGCGACTGGTGGCCCAAGCTTCGCCGCATGGACGGCCAGGACATGGCTTCCCCTGACTACTGCTCGCGGGAGCGTGAGGGCCTTGCCGTCGCGAACCTCCTTGACCTCCTCGAGGTACAGATTGATGAACTCATCCTCGCCGCGGAGCACACCTATGAGGGCCCGGTCGCGGAGCTGAACCGTCACGACCTGACCCTCCGCGCGGGCGAGGAAGGACCTGGCGGTCTCGGTCAGAGCGACATCTCGGGTCTCAGAAAGGTGGCCAGAGGGGCCAGGAAAGTGGGTCTACAAGGACTTCGCGCCCGTGTGCGAGATGAGCCGAACCGGGAGGCCGGCCCTCCGGGCCTGCGCGACCATGTCCGCCGTCCCGCGCGAGCTGTTGAGGTCCTCGCTGAACGCGAGAACGATGTCCGGGTGGCCCTCATCGATCATCTGCTGGTTCCTCCGGGGCCCCGCTCCGCGCCCGTAGCGCTCCCAGTCGGCGGGGAAGGCGAGGACGGGGATGCCGAGATGCTCGGCAGCTTGGCGGGCGAGGGTGTCCGCGCCCGGGGCCTCGCCCTCGATGACCACGTCCACGCGCTCCCGAGCGTGGATGTCGCGCAGAGTGGAGAGGATGAGCTCCCCGTCGGTCCAGACGCGACTGCCGCAGATCAAGACGCGGGTCACGGCCGTCGTTCCTCTTCGGCGAGGAACGAGGCCGGGTCGTTGACGCCTACGAGTTGGACGTCTGTGTGGTCGATTCGGTAGTCGTGGTCGGTTTCGTCGTGGGCTTCGCGGTGGCCGGCGCAGGGCTGGGCGTGTTCAGCTGAACGCTGCGGTTGTCGAGCCCCGCCTGGTGCGCCGGGGTACCTGGAGTCCCTTGCGCAGTCTGATTCGAGATGGTGGCCTTGCCCACCGCGTCCTGCGGGTTCATGGATCTTGATCTCTGGTCGAGTTGCGCCTGGCTCTTGCCGCCGCCCTTGCCTTTGCTCATGGTGATTCCTCTGCCCTCTCGGGCGAGGGGGTACCCGGGCGGGCCAGCATCAAGGTTCTGCGGAGGGACGCGGGGCCGAGGCCGATGTCGATACCTTACCGGTGAGGCACGGCTGCGGGAAGGTCGTCCGCACACATACTCCGGCTCACGTCGCGACGTGGCCGGAGACGAGTTCTTCTGTCGGGCCAGAGTCTTTTTCTACGCTGGCCAGGCATCTGGCCAGCACGGCCAGAAGGCTGTGAGTTGAGCTATGCCCATCGACGTGAAGGAGCTGCGCGAGACGACCCGAACGACGACCGAACTGCCCAGCGACCAGCGGGAGATCCTGAACTTCCTGCGCGACGCTCCGGGGAAGGCCTACACCTTCAACGAGATCGCGGACCAGCTCGTCACTGTCCGCGGCACGCAGGCCATCCTGCCTTGGAACCCCCTCTTGGTCGGCTACCGCACCTTCAACCTCGCGGCATCCCTCGAGGAGCTGAACCGCACGGGTCTCGTGATCCGGACGCGGAACGCCGAGAACAAGCTCTACTACCACCTGCCGAACGGCCGGGACTCCTCCGAGTGAAGAGGAACCATGGCGAGCTGGATTGTGTGGACCCGGGCAAATGGCGCCAAGATCGAGGTCCCCGCCGCGAACGTGGCGACCGTGTCAGTAAGGAACAAGGAACTGACGTTTGAGGGGCCTGGGGGCCAGGTGGCCTGGTTCAATCTCGATCACATCGTTGGTTACAAGATGGATGGCAAGACCGACACCTACCCGGTTCGACTCCAGGGGCCGAACGGGCTAGAAGAGGTCAAGGTCGATGGCAGCACACCACCGAAGGTTGAGACTATCGACGGAACCAAGTTCCTGGACTTCCGCGGGACCAACGACAAGCAGCCGGTCGCTCGTTTTGTCCTGGACTCCGTTGTCGGTCACGGGAACATTGGTCCGTCTGGCGTCAGGAGTCGACTGTAACACCGTGCCCTCGGGGACCGCGTATCCGCTGGGGACTCGAACGCGCC
>JAJYUO010000003.1 GCA_021792485.1 Thermoplasmata archaeon | reverse complement strand
ACATGCTCTCGGACGAGGAGCTTGCGTACGTACTGAATCCTCTGCACGAAGAGGGGTTTGCCGGACTCAATGTCACGCACCCCTGGAAGGAGGCCGCGCTCGGCATGGCAAGTCGGGCCAGCACCGCCGCCCGCGCGGCGGGTTGCGCCAACAGCCTCACCTACGAAGGAAGCGGTTGGTTCGCGGACAACTTCGACGTCGATGCGGTCGAACGCCGGCTTCGGGAGCTTCGGGACCGGGGGGCGTGGTCCGGCTCGGACATTTTGATCCTCGGCAGCGGGGGAGCCGCGCGGGCAACGATCGTCGCCGCGGACCGGCTCGGGATTCGCGCGAGTGTCCTGGCCCGCGACCGGCGCCGCGTCCGGGAGCTCGTTCGGGATCTAGGCGCCGAGGTCCCCCAGCGGCCCGACTCCCCGGCGTCTCTTGTTGTACACGCGACCCCTGTCGGCCGCTCGGGTGGAGGCACCCTCGAGCTGCCCTGGCAGCAGCACCTCCGACCGGGGACGTACTTCCTCGACTTCGTCTACCGCCCTCAGGATCCGGCGGTGCGAGCGGTCGTCGAGTCCCGGCACGGCACGTACGAAGACGGCGGCCGGCTGCTCGTGTACCAGGCCGTGGAGACCCACCGCCGCTGGTGGGGGGACCTTCCTCGATCCGAGCTGGTCGACTGGGCGATCCAGGAGGTGGTATGCGGGGCCTAGCTGAGACGTTCGGAGCGATCACGCTGGTGAACGCCCTTCCGACGGGGATAGGAGCCGCTGCGGCGATCGATCTTCCGGTGCGCGTCGGTGCGACGCTGACCCCGGCGGCCCCGGGTCGCGTGCGCGTGGCGCGGGGAACCTCTACGCCGCTCGTGGAGCGGTCCGCTGGGGCGGCGGCCGAACGGTACCTGGGCGAGCCGGCCGACGTGCTTCTGGAGATCGACTCAGAGGTCCCGTTCGGTCAAGGGCTGAAGAGTTCCTCCGCGGTCAGCAGCGCGGTGATCGGCGCCATCGCGAACGCCGCCGGGTCGCGGCCGACGCCCGAGGAGGTCGCCCACCTCTCGGCCGACGTCTCCCAGACGATCGGCCTGAGCGCCACGGGCGCCTTCGATGATGCGTTCGCCTCGATCACCGGCGGCGCCGCGGTGACGAACAACCCGGTGCGCAAGGTTCTCCGTCGGCTTGAGCTTCCGGACGGACTGGACGTCGTCCTCTGGAATCCCGGCGGAATGCATCCTCCGAGCCCCTCGGCACGAGCCCGGTTTGCCGCGGTGTCCGAAGAAGGGCAGGCCGTCGTCGATGCGATCCTGTCCGGAGACCCGTTCGAAGCGATGCGACGCAACACGGTGTTGGTGGAGCGCGCGATGGGGTACCGGTACCGGGATCTTCGGGAGACGCTTGAAGCTGCCGGCGCGATCGCGAGCGGCGTCTCCGGACTCGGGCCGACGCTGGCGATCGTGGTGCCGGACGATGCCTGCGAACGCGTCCGCTCGCTGTTGCCCTCGGCGGGAAACTACCTTCGGACGGCTTCCTTCCGAAGGGCGCGAACGACTTCGGGAGCGGGGCCGTGATCCGGTGGATCCGGCCCGGGCCGGCCCGGGGCACGATCCGAGCCCCGGGATCGAAGAGCTACACGCATCGCGCCCTCGCTATCGGGGCGATCGGGACCCGCACGCTCCGTATTCGGCATCCCCTCGACTCCGAAGATACCCGGACCACGCTCGAAGGCATCCGGCGCCTCGGAGCCCGGGTCGCGCGCGGTACGGGCGTCTGGACCGTCCGACCCCGCTACCGGGAGATATCGCGGGCGACGACGATCCAGTGCCGGCAATCCGGAACGTCTCTTCGGCTCCTCACGGGCCTCGCGGCCCTGAAGGACCACCCGGTCCGGTTCGTAGGCGAGGGCCGTCTTCCCGTTCGCCCGATCGAGCCGCTCCTGCACGCCCTCGAGGAGCTGGGAGCACGGGTTCGGCGGCCCCGCGCCGGCCGTTCCCTCCCGTTCACGATCCGAGGGCCGATCGCGCCGGGATCTGTCCGCCTTTCCGCGGGAGATTCTTCGCAGCCGGTCTCGTCGCTGTTGATCGCCCTGTCCGCGTTCGATCGTCCGTCGGTCGTTCGGCTGGTGGGCCCGGTCGTCTCCGCCCCGTACATCGTTGCGTCGGTGGCTCTCCTGCGAGAGATGGGGTACCGGGTCGACGGATCCGACCGACGGTTCGCGGTATGCGGTCGCCTCCGGCCCGCGCCGAACTCGGTGAAGATCCCCGGGGATGCGTCCTCCGCGGCCTACTGGTGGGCGGCCGCCGCGATCACCGGCGGCAACGTGTCGGTGACGGGATTCGACTCCCCGTACCCTCAGGCCGATCTCCGGCTCCTCACCGCACTCGAGCAGATGGGCGCCCGCGTTCGGCGGCGCGGCTCGACGATCCGGGTCCTCGGTCCTCTACGGCGGGGCGTGCGCTTCGACCTAACGGACTCGCCGGACCTGTTCCCGTTGCTGGGCGTGCTCGCCGCGGGGGCTCCGGCCGGACCGAGCATCCTGCGCGGCGCTCCGCATCTCCGTCATAAGGAGTCCGATCGGTGGGCCGAAACCGTCGACCTCGTGCGGGCGTTCGGTGCCCAGGTCCATGGAACGAAGCGGCGCCTCGAGATCCGACCTTCCCGGGAAGTGGCGCCAATCCACCGCCCCGGTGCCACCGACCACCGCCTCGTGATGAGCGCGGCCGTGGGAGCGTTGGCGGCCCGGGGCCCGTCCCGCGTCGGCGACGCGCTCAGCGTCCAAAAGTCCTACCCCGGCTTCTGGAGCGACCTCGCGCACCTCACGCGACGTTCGGATGGTGCTCCATGATGCGATGGGGGGAGCGATACCGCATCTCGATCTTCGGATCGAGCCACGGGCCCGAGGTCGGAGTCGAGATCGAAGGGATTCCCGCGGGTCGGCCGATCGACGTCGCCCAGATCCAGCGCGAGCTCGATCGACGACGGCCGGTCGGACGGCGCCTCGCGACCAAGCGCCATGAGGAGGACCAACTGATCGTGGATCGGGGGATCGTCGACGGCCGGTCGGACGGGGCGTTCCGGGCGCACGTCGCCAACCAAGATGTCCGGCGGGAGCCGTACGACCGGCTCCGAGCAACGCCGCGACCGGGCCACGCCGACTACCCGGCGCGCGTGAGATATGGACCCGACGCCGACCTCTCCGGCGGGGGCATCTTCTCCGGTCGCATGACCGTCGGACTCGTTATCGCGGGCGCGATCGGCCGTCAGCTTCTCCAAACGCTGGGAATGGAGTTCGCCGCGTTCACCCGCGCGATTGGATCCGTTGAGGCCGGCGTGCCGGAGGATCTCCCTCTCGCGGACCTGCGCGCCCGTGCGGCCTCCAACGAGGTCGCGTGCCCGATTCCCGAAAAGGCGGCGGCCATGGAGGAGGAGATCGCCGCCGCCCGTCGCGACGGGGATAGCGTCGGCGGCGTGGTCGAGGTCCGCGTCACCGGCATCCCGGTAGGCTTGGGAGAGCCGTTCTTCGACTCGATCGAGAGTGCGATCGCGCACCTCGCCTTCTCGGTTCCCGCTGTCAAGGGCGTCGAGTTCGGTGCGGGGTTCTCGGGCGCGCGCCTGCGCGGTAGCGTCCACAACGACCCGTTTGCATGGAACGACGGACGCGTGGTGACGCTCTCGAACCATGCCGGGGGGATTCTCGGAGGGTTGGCGACGGGCATGCCGCTCGTCTACCGCGCCGCGGTCAAGCCGACGAGCTCCATCGCTCGCCCCCAGCGCACCGTCGACCTCGAGCGGGGCGTCGACACCGAGATCGTCGTCACCGGGCGCCACGATCCATGCATCGTCCCGCGCGCCGTCGTCGTCCTCGAGAGCATCGGAGCGATCGCTCTCACGGATCTCGCCCTCACTGGAGGATTCCTGCCGTGACGGACTCCCGGCGACGCTGCCGCTGCGCGGTTCTCGGCGCGAGCGGATACATCGGGCAGCACTTCGTCCGGCTGCTCGCCGACCATCCGGCGTTTGAACTCACCACGCTGGTCGGGACGGAGCGGACCCGCGGACAGCCCCTCGCGGAGCTCTGGCAGCTCCCGGATGCGGCGTTGCCGAAAGAGGCCGATCTGCGGCTCGAATCACTCGGGCCTTCCGAGATCGCGCGGCGCGGCATCGACGTCGTGTTCAGCGGTCTTCCCTCCGGAAGCGCGGGCCCGATCGAGACCGAACTCGCCCGCCGGGGCGTGAACGTCTTCACGAATGCATCCGACCATCGGATGGACGCCGACGTCCCCTTGCTCGTCCCCGAGGTCAACGCCGATCATCTCGACGTCCTCCTCCGGGCGCCCCGGCGCCGACGGGGGGCGATCGTCGCGGACCCGAACTGCACCGCGGCCGGGCTGGTCGTCGCCCTTCGGGCGGTATGGGACCTCCTGCGGCCCCGCGCGGTGCACGTCACGACGTATCAGGCGCTCAGCGGCGCCGGACTTCCCGGGGTCGCGTCACTCGCGATCACCGACAACGTCGTCCCCTTCATCGCACGAGAAGAGGAGAAGGTCGTCCAGGAGTCTCAGCGGATGCTCGGCTCCGTGTTCCGCGGATCGATCCGACCGAGCTCGGTACCGTTCATCGTCCAGTGCGCTCGGGTCGCGGTCCGCGACGGCCACCTCGAAGCGGTCACGATCGACGCGGGGCGACGACCGGGCCTCGCCGCGATCGAGGAGGCGTTCCGCACGTTCGATCCGTTGGCCGGTCACGACCTCCCGAGCGCCCCCCATCCGGCGGTCATCCTCCGGACCGAGCCGGACCGGCCCCAGCCACTGCGGGATCGGTGGGCCGGGAGCCCCGAACGCGCCCGCGGGATGGCCGTCAGCGTGGGTCGAATCCGCTGGGAGGCGCCGTTCCTCCGCTTCTTCGTGCTGTCGCATAACGCGGTACGCGGGGGAGCCGGAGGATCCGTTCTGAACGCCGAACTCGCGCTCGAGCGCGGGCACGTGGGGCCGAGGAAGGCGAGATGAGCCGCCCGATCCCTCCGTACGTGGTCAAGTTCGGCGGCGCCTCGGTCGACGATCCGGAGCGCATCGTCGCGCGTCTCCGCGCCCTCGGGATCCGGCGCCGGCCGGTCGTGGTCGTCGCCTCAGCCCGGGCCGGCGTCACGGATCTGTTGAAGTCGATCCTCGAATCCCCCCGGGACCGCGCCCTCCACCTTCGGGCGATGGCTGCGATCGCTCGGCGGCATCCCGGCCTTCCGCCCTCCGGCGGGCGGCATCTGGAGAGGCTTGCCCGGCTCGTGCGGTCGATCGAGGAGTTGGGAGCGGCGGACCCGGCCCTGGCGGACCGACTCCTGAGTCAAGGGGAGCGCCTTGCCGTCGCGTGGCTTGCCGCGCGCCTCGGCGCGCGCGAAATCCCGGCCACGGCGGTCGAGGCGGACCGGCTCGGGCTCTTGACCGATGACCATTACGGGCGGGCGACCGTCCTCATCGATCGCTCGCGGGCCGCAGTGCGGGCCGGACTCCGGGGCCTCCTCGCCGAGGGTCGCGTACCGATCGTGACCGGCTACTTTGGCCGGAGCTTGGAAGGGCATGTGGCGACGTTCGGCCGCGGAGGCTCGGATTACTCCGCCACGGTGATCGGCGCGATCCTCGGTGCACGACGAGTCGAACTGATCAAGCACGAGGTCTCGGTCCTCAGCGCGGATCCTCGGCTCGTTCCCCGCGCCCGCCCCATCCCGCGCCTCTCGTACGAAGAAGCCGAGGAGCTCGCGCAGTTCGGGGCGAAAGTCCTTCACCCGCTGACGGTGGAGCCGGCTCGGATGGCGGGTCTCGAGATCGTCGTTCGATCCTTGGAACACCCGGACGTCGCCACGGTCATCGGGCCCCCGCGTCGGCCGGACGGGATGCGCGCGGTGACGCTTCTCTCGCCGCTGCGCCTCGTGCGCATCCACGTCACGGGGGGACGCCGCCGGCCGGGCGTCGTCGCGGACGCGAGCGAGCGGTTGAGCGAACACGGGATCAACATTGTGACCTTGTTCACCTCTTCGACCTGCCTCAGCCTCGTGCTCGAGCGCGGACGCGGGCGTCGGGCGCGCGAGGTGCTCGAGCCTCTCTTCCGATCCGGTCCGGCGAAGCTCGAAGGACCGCTCCCGGTTTCGCTCGTCACCGCGATCGGCGATGGCGTACTGGACGATCTCAGCTCGATCCCCGCTTCGATCCTCGCTCGGGCCGAGGGGTTGAGCGCGACGCCCCGGTCGATATCGCTGGCGGTCGCGATCCCCATCGGGGGCGCAGCCGTCCGAGCCCTCCACCGAGCGCTCGTGGAGAGGACCCGCCGATGACCGACGCATGGGAGGAGTTCTGCCGGGCTGCGCGCGATCGACCCGTCGCCGGATACGTGGAGCGGGGGGACGCGCCGGGCGCCCCCGGCCGCTGGGCGGCCTCGTTCGTCGACGCAACCGACCGGTTTTCCCTATCCCGTTCCGACACCGTGGAGGAGCTCGAGCTTCGTACGCGCCGAGCGCTGCGGGGCGATCGGCATCGAGCGATCATCGGCTACGCCGGCTTCGATGCTGTCTCGCTGTGGGAGCCGTTGCTGCGCGCGGTGCCTTCGGGCTCACCGTTCCCGCTCGGGGAGTTCGCGGTCATCGACCGCGTGCGCTGGCGCCGGACGGGGATCGCACGGCGACCCGGGCGCCTCCGCCGGCCCTCCTCGCCCTCTTCCGCGCCGCTGCGAGAGGAGACGCTGCCGTCGCGCGCCTACCAACGGTCGGTGCGCCGGCTGCACCGTGCGATCGGCGACGGCGACGCCTTCCAGGTCGTCCTCGCGACCCGGCGGCGCTTCCGCCGTCCGGACGACCTCATCGAGCGCGCCGGCCGGTTGCGGGCCCTCGAGCGATTCGCTTACTTTTACTATCTTCGCTTCGACAATCGAGAGATCGTGGGAGCGAGCCCGGAGTCGGTGGTCGAGCTTCGCCCCCCGGTCGCGACCGTCCATCCGATCGCCGGCACGCTTCCTCGAGCACCACGGCCGGACCGTCGTGCGCTCTCGCACGACCCCAAGGAGCTCGCCGAGCACCGGATGCTGGTCGATCTCGCGCGCAACGACCTCGGTCGGATCTCCGAGCCCGGGTCGGTGCGGGTGGTCTGGCGGGAACGGGGGTACCGCTTCGCTCGCCTCCAGCACTTGGTCAGTCGCGTCGATGGGCGGATCGTCCCCGCCACGGGCCCATGGACGGCCCTCGCCGCGACGTTCCCGGCGGGAACGGTCAGCGGTGCACCGAAGATCCGGGCGACGCAGCTGATCCGCCGGGAGGAACGGACGTGGAGGGGCCCGTATGCCGGAACCGTGGGTCTGGTCACGGGCGACGGAACGGCGGCGTGGGCGCTCGCGATCCGAACGGCCTTCGTGGCCGGATCCGACCTCTACACCGCCGCCGGGGCCGGCATCGTCTGGGACTCTCAGCCCGCGCGCGAGTACGACGAGGTTCGCGTGAAGCTCGGCATGGTCGAAGCCTCGCTGATCGGAGGGGCCGTCCGATGAAGATCGTGCTCGTGGACCACGAGGACTCGTTCGTCTACAATCTCGCCCAGGCGCTGCGGGCGGGCGGAGCCGACGTCGCCACCCTCCGATATACCGTCCCGTTGCACGAGGTCGATCGGAGGGATGCCGACGGGTTCGTCCTCTCCCCCGGGCCGGGCCACCCCCGGGACCGTCGGGTGACGGGCCTCGCGCGACGTATCCTCGCGAAGTGGGGCGCCGAGCGACCCGTCCTCGGGGTCTGCTTGGGCCACCAGATCATCGGAGACGCCTACGGCGGTCGGGTGATCCACGGCACTCCGGTACACGGCCGGACCGCCCAGGTATTCCACACCGCGGACCCTCTCTACGAGGGGGTGCCCAACCCGTTTGCCGCGGCGAGGTACCACTCGTTGGTCGTCGACCGGCGCCTCCTTCCCCCGGATCTCGTTCGCACGGCCGCGACGCGGGAGGGAACGGTGATGGGCCTACGCCACCGCCGCCGGCCGGTGAGCGGGGTCCAGTTCCACCCGGAGTCGTTCCTGACCGAACGCGGGACCGCCCTTCTGACGAACTTCCTCCGGGAGGTCCGCCGGTGAGCTCGGAGATCCTTGCGCGGCTCGTCCGCGGGGAGAACCTCGGCCCCGCCGAGGTTGCGCGAGCCCTCGACCTCCTCTGCGATCCCGCCGAGCCCGAAGCCGGCAAGGCAGGGCTCCTCACCGCTTGGGCGGCCAAGGGAGAGACGACCGAGGAGATCGCGGCGTTTGCGATCGCGCTCCGTCGCCGGGCGATCGCCGTTCCGGGGCCCCGCGAGCATCGCGCGGTCGACCTCTGCGGCTCGGGGGGAGCGCCCCATCCGTCGTTCAACGTCGGTACGGTGAGCGCGTTCGTGGTCCGGGCGGCCGGCGTTCCGGTCGCAAAGCACGGAAACCGTAGCCTTCGCGGGAAAGCGGGGGGATGGGCGGGTTCGAGCGACCTCGTGGAGGCGTTGGGCCTTCCGGCGCTCGACTCCCGGGCCTTCGCGCGTGCTGCCTTCGACCGCGAGCAGATCACGTTCCTTCACGCGCCCCTGTACCATGGAGGGACCCGGGCCGTCGCCCCCGTCCGGGCCCACCTCGGCATCCGCACGATCTTCAACCTGGTCGGGCCCCTCACGAATCCCGCATCGGTCCCGTTTCAGGTCATCGGTTGTTCGGACATCCCGACCGCCGCTCGCCTCGCCCCGGTCCTCCCCCGGATCGGAGTGCGGCGCGGGCTCACCGTTGCGTCTCGGGATGGAACCGATGAATTCTCCTCCCGGGCGGCGTCGTTCGCATACGCGATCGGCCGGGGACCGGCCCGTCGGAGGGGCATCGACCCACGGCATTGGCTGCCCCGCGAGGATCGGCGCGGCTCGCTGGCCGCGCTCCCCGCGCCCGAGGCAGCGTTGGAGACCGAACGGATCCTCGCGGGAGGCGGGGGCGCGCGGCGGGGCAGCGTCTTGCTCACGAGCGGCGCGGCCCTATGGATCCGAGGGGACGTGCCGGACCTGCGCGCGGGAATCGACCGCGCGCAGGAGGCCCTCGATTCCGGTGCCGCGGAGGAAGTCCTCGCGCGGCGCCGGGACCTAGCGAGCTCGCGGACCTGGCCGAAGGAGGATCCGTGACGTTCCTCGGGTCGATCGTCGACGAGGTGCGGAAGGAGGTCCGCGCCCCCGAGTACCTTCGCGGCCTTGGTGAGCTGCCGGTGCTCCCTCCCGCCTCGCTGAGGGAACGGGTTGCACGGGCGCCGGGCCGTTGGGCGGTGATGGTGGAGTACAAGCGTCGGTCTCCGGGCGCCGCGAACCCGAACCTGCCGGAGCGATCGATCGACGAGTTCGCCGGCCTCGCCGCTCGGGGCGGTGCGACCGGCCTTTCGTGCCTGGCGACTCGCGCGGGATTCGGCGGATCGGTAGCCGACGTTCGAGCCCTGTGCCGATCGACCCGGCTGCCGGTACTGTTCAAGGACTTCGTCATCGACGAACGTCAGATCGAGGCCGCGTCGCGCGCGGGCGCGAGCGCAGTGCTCCTCATCGCCCGCCTGGAAACGGAAGGCTGGCTTGACCGACCGATCGGGGAGCTTGCCGAGGCGGCCCACCGCCTTGGTCTCGAAGTCCTCCTTGAGCTCCACGCTCCGGAAGAGCTCAAGGCGGCCGGTCCCGTGGATGCCGACATGTACGGGGTGAACCTGCGCGACCTGGGCGGCCTCGGCTTCGAGCCGGAGATCGCCGCCCGGACCGTCGCGGACATCCCGAGAGGAAGGCCCCTCCTCGGCCTCAGCGGCGTGACGAGCGCCGACGACGCACGGGCCTGGCGAGCGCGAGGGGTGGACGGGATCCTCGTGGGGACCGGATTCGCGCGCGCCCCCGACCCGGTCGCATTCTTGAGCGAGATCGCGCGGATCGGAACGGAGGGCGAACGACCATGAGGAAGACGTTCGTCAAGTTCTGCGGCATCACGGACCCGGCCGTGCTCGAATTCGCGCCTCCGGGCGGGGCCGTCGGGTTCGTCGTCGACGTCCCCTCCTCCCCGCGGACCGTGGGATACGAGCGAGCGACGGAACTGGCCGCGAGCGTGCCGTCGGGGATCGAGGTCTGGGCCGTCGTCGTCCGACCGTCCGTCGAGGCCGTCCACCGCCTCTTCGACGAGGTCGGCGTTGACTGGATTCAGGTTCATGGGGGCGTTCCCGAAGGGCTCGACCCCATCGAGCGCCACCGCATCGTGCCGTCGATCGCGATCCCTCCGGGCGGATCCGAGATTCCGTTGCCCCCGCTGCCGGCCGACACCGAGATCCGGCGCCTGCAACTCGACGTGGCGGGTGCCCCTTCCGCCGGCGGAACCGGTCTTCTCCCCAGCTGGCCGGCGTGTTCCTCGGTCGTCGAGCGGATGGCCGGCTGCAAGGTCCTGCTCGGGGGGGGACTGAACCCGGAGAACGTCGCCGACGCCCTGACGGCCGTTCGCCCGTGGGGCGTCGATGTCTCGTCGGGGATCGAATCCGCGCCGGGGATCAAGGACCCGGACCGGATGCGGCGCTTTCTCGAGGCCGTCGACCGCTGGGAGTCCGCGAGCGATGCGTAGTCGCTACGGTCCCTACGGCGGCGCCTTCGTCCCCGAGACACTCGTCCCGGCGCTCGAGGAGCTCGAAGGAACGTGGAGGGCCGCGCGAAGCGATCCTGTGTTCCGTCGCGAACTTGCTCGCTACTCTCGGGACTTGGGGGGCCGGCCTACGCCGCTCTATCACGCGGAGCACCTCAGTCGGAGAGCGGGAGGCGCCGAGATCTGGCTCAAGCGCGAGGACCTTCTCCACGGGGGGGCGCACAAGTTCAACAACGCGCTTGGCCAGGGCCTCCTGGCGCGACGGATGGGCAAGCTTCGGCTGATCGCGGAGACCGGCGCGGGCCAGCACGGCGTCGCGACCGCGATGATCGGCGCCGCGCTCGGCCTGCAAACGGAGATCTACATGGGAGAGGTCGACATGCAACGCCAGCGGCCGAACGTGTTGCGGATGCGGCTGCTCGGCGCCGAAGTCCACCCGGTGAGGAGCGGCCAGCGGACGCTCAAGGACGCGATCAACGCGGCCCTGCGTGATTGGATCGCCCACGTCCGCACGACACACTACCTGTTGGGTAGCGCGGTCGGACCGCATCCGTTCCCGTCCATCGTCGCCGACTTTCAGTCTGTGATCGGCCAGGAGATCCTGCGCGAGGCTCGGCGCCGCTGGGGGCGTCCGCCCGACCTGGCCGTCGCCTGCGTCGGCGGCGGTTCCAACGCGATCGGTACGTTCCACCCGCTCCTTCGGACTCGAACCGAGCTGCTCGGAGTCGAGGCCGGGGGACCCCGCGGCCATCCGACCGGTGCGGCGTCGCTCGCCCGCGGACGTCCCGGGATCCTGCACGGCACCTACTCCTACGTGCTGCAGGACCGGGATGGGGAAATCCGCGACACCGCGAGCATCTCGGCCGGGCTCGACTACGCCGGCGTGGGCCCGGAGCACGCGTTTCTCAAGGACTCCGGCCGCGCCCGCTACATGGCGGTCCACGATTCCGACGCGCTCCGCGCATTCCGCTGGCTCTCCATCGACGAGGGGATCATCCCGGCGCTCGAGCCGTCGCATGCGATCTACGCCGCCGTGCGGGAAGCGCGCCGCCGCCCGGCGTCCCATCGCATCGTCGTGACGCTCTCCGGACGCGGCGACAAAGACCTCGAGGTGGCCGGCCGTGCGCTCGGAGACTGATCCCGCCCTTCGCAGCCGGCGGCGCGCGGTCGTCGCCTACTACATGGTCGATCGCGTTCGGAACGGCCGGTATGCGACCCTCACGCAGGCGGCCCGCGACTCGGGCGCCACCCACCTGGAGCTGGGGTTTCCGTTCTCGGACCCGATCGCCGACGGCCCGATCTTGCAGGAGGCCGCGGACCGCGCATTGCGCCATGGGACGCACTGGAACGACCTGCGGTCCGCGATCCGAGAAACGTCGCCGATCCTTCCGACGATCGTGATGAGCTACGCGAACCCCCTGTGGACCCGCGGACTCGCTCGTTCGTTCGCGGACCTGCGCGACGCGGGAGCGGGAGGGGTGATCGTGCCGGACCTCTCGCTCGAGGAGGCAGGACCGTGGCGGCGCACCGCGCGATGTAACGGTCTCGATCTCATCCTCCTCGCCGCGCCGGGCTCCCGTCTCGCCCGGATCGCGGCGCTCGCCCGTGCGAGCCGAGGATTCCTGTATCTCGTCTCCCGCTACGGCACGACGGGCCGCGGGGCGATCTCGCGTCCGGAGGACCTTGCTCCGTTGGTGCGATCCGCCCACGCCGCGGCTCCCGACCTCCCCGTGTTCGTGGGGTTCGGGATCCGGGACCGCGCTACGGCCCTCCGCGCGATGGGCAGCGGGGCGGACGGCGTCATCGTCGCGAGCGCGCTTGAGTCCGCGCTCGCCCGGAACCCGTCGACGCCGACCGTCGCGCGCGTGCTCCGGCCCATCGCTTCGGCGGTGCGCGCCGGCGGAATCTAACGAGGCGAGGCCCGTTATATCAACGCGCGGTCTCGCACGCGAGATGCCGGCCCGGCGCGAGCCTCCGCTGACGGCCGCGCGGCGCCTTTTGCCCCGCATGCAGATCTGGCGCGAGGCGATCCATCGTGAGCCCGAACTCTCGCACCGGGAACGGACGACGCGCGAGAAGATCACGTCCGCGCTCGACGAGCTCGGAATCCCCTACCGGACGTGCTCCGGGTTCTATGGGGTCCTGGGCCTATTGGGGGAAGGGCGGCCCGGCCCGGTCGTTGCCCTTAGGGCGGATATGGACGCGCTGCCGGTTACGGAGGCGACGGGCCTTCCCTTTAGCTCCCGGATCGATGGGGCGATGCACGCCTGCGGCCACGATGTACACATGGCCGCGCTGCTCGGGGCGGGAGCCATCCTCGCCGAGCGAGGACGCTCTATCGCGGGCCCGGTGAAGTTGATCTTCCAGCCCGCCGAGGAAGACGGATGCGAAGGGGGAGCTCTCCCGTTCCTGCGACGGGGGTGCTTTCGAGACCCGAAGGTCGATTTCGTCGTGGGGCAGCACGTCGACCCTGCGGTCCCGGCCGGCGTGGTCGGCCTCAAGGCCGGCCCGTGCATGGCCGCCGCGGACACGCTGAAGATCGTCGTCCATGGCCATGGGGGTCACGCCTCTTCCCCCCACCAGGGACCGGACGCGATCCTGATCGCAGCCGAGATCGTCGTCGGTCTCCAGGCTCTCGTCAGCCGCGTCCGGAATCCGGTCGATCCGGTCGTGGTGAGCGTCGGATCGATCCACGGCGGTACTCGGCACAATATCCTTCCGGATGAGGTCGTCCTGGAGGGAACGGTGCGCACCTTCCGCCCCTCGACCCGCGAGTTGATGGAGCGCGCGCTCCGCCGCCGTGTCCGCGCGATCGCCCAGAGCCTCGGCGCGCGGGCTTCCGTCGATTACGAACGGGGATACCCCGCGCTATGGAACCCGCCTAAGGAGACGTTCCGGATCGAACAGGGGCTCCGCTCGGCTCTGGGAGGAGCCCGGGTGCGCGAGCTCGAGTTCCCGGTGATGGGCGCGGAGGATTTCGCGCGGTACCTCGAACGCGTCCCGGGCACGTTCTTGCGGCTCGGGGCGGCGACGCCGGGGCGAGCCGCCTCCCTGCACAGCGCGACGTTTGCCCCGCCCGAGGAGTCGCTCGAGGTCGGCGCAGCAGCGCTCGTCGCTGCGACCGACACGCTGCAACGGTCGAGAGCATGAACCTCGCCCGTCTTCGCCGAGATTTCCCGGCGCTCCGGCGACGCGGAAGAGAGCGGCCGCCGAGCTACCTCGACTCGGCGTGCATCTCCCTCGTACCGCAGGCGACCTTGGACGCGATGGAGGAGTATTATACGGAATATCCCGCGTGCGCCGGGCGCAGCTCTCATCGATGGTCGGAGGCCGCCGGCCGCGGATACGAGGAGGCGCGCGCGGCGATCGCCCGGTTCGCCGGAGCCGCGGACCCGACCGGACTCGTCTTCCTGCGCAACGCCACGGAAGGAATCAACCTCGTCGCCCAGGGGATCTCCTGGGAGCCCGGTGATCGGGTCCTGATCACCGGGCAGGAGCACAACTCGAACCTCATCGTCTGGCAACGCCTCGCCGCCGAGCGGGGCATCCGGATCGATGCGCTCGACCTACCGTCGGACGGGAGCTTCCCGTCCGAACAGCTGGAGGAACGCCTCGCCCACGGGATCCGGTTGGTGAGCATGTTCCACACGTCGAACCTGGATGGGCGGAGCCTCCCGATCCGCGAGATCGTCGAGCGGGCGCACGACCATCATGCGCTATGCCTGTTCGATGGGGCACAATCGGCACCGCACCGAGCGATCGAGTTCGACCGGGTCGGCGCCGACTTCTACGCGTTCAGCGGGCACAAGATGCTCGGCCCGACCGGCACGGGCATGCTCCTCGGCCGACGCGAACGACTGAACGAGCTTCGCCCCCTCGTGCTCGGCGGAGAGACCGTCGCCTGGAGCCGCCTGGACGCGCACGACCTCCGCCCCCCTCCGTATCGGTTCGAGGCCGGCCTCCAGAACTACGCCGGGATCCTGGGCGCGCGCGCGGGGATCGAGTATCTCGCCCGTCGGGGCCTCCCCGAGGTCGAACGCGGGCAGCGCGAGCTCAACCGGTTTGTGACGGAGGCGCTCTCCGACGAGCGGAGGATCCACGTGCTCGGCCCGCCGGGGGTGGCGGACCGTCCGAGCATCTTCGGCTTCACGGTCGACGGCATCGATCCGCACGACGTCGCGCTGTTCCTCGACGCGGGCCACCGCGTCCTTGTCCGATCCGGCATGCACTGCGTCCACTCGTGGTACGACCGTCGCGGGATCGCCGGTAGCGTGCGGGCGTCGTTCTACCTGTACAACGATGTGGCCGACGCCAGGGCCCTCGTGCGGGGGCTGCGCGAGCTCGTGGAGAAGGTCCCGAACGGCTCCCCCGGGCCGGCGCCGGCCCGACTCGGGCCCCGCTCGAAAGAGCTCTAGAGCGCCTTCTCGGCGATCTGGCCGAGCTCGCTGCTCACGAGGCTGACGACCTGCTGGGAGATCATCCGTCGCACGTCCTCGGGAAGAGTCGACACCCCGAGCCGGGCCGAGAGCGTTCCGACCCGCAGCAGCGCGGCGTACTCGCGTGCGCGCGCTTCCAACAGCTGACGGATCGCGTCGCGCAGCTCTTCGGAGAGCTTGGGGTCGTCCCGGAGTTTCTTCTCGATGTGCCGGCGGATCTCGTCCTTGACGATGTCCCGCGTCGCCTCGCGCACGAGCTCTTCGGGGCGCAGCAAGTCCCTCGTGCTCCGCACCAATAGGTCGATCGGCTCGGCCGGCGGGTCGTCTCCCATCGGCGCCGGATGGGGCGCCCCGCGCATAAGCTTGCCGAGAAGCCCCGTGCCGAAGGTTCGGTCCGTCATCTCGGACGCGAAGCGTTTATCCTCGGGTTCGCGTGGCGCCCGAGGGTTGGGCCGGTAGATCAGCGGAAGATCGCTACCTTGGCAAGGTAGAGGTCGCGAGTTCAAAGGGGAACGATCCGCGGGACGTTCCCGGAAAGTCTCGCCCGGTCCACTCCCTCGCCGTCCTACGTCAACTGTCGACAGCCTGTATCGACACCAGGCGCTATGATTTATAGGGTGACTTTTCTCGCGGGGCCGTGGAATCCGAGATCGAGGAGAAGATCGCCGGCGAGGTCGTCCTTTCCCCCCACCCGGGCCGCACGCTCCGCAAGTGGCGCGAGGACTTCGGGATCTCCCAGCTGGACCTCGCCCGCACGCTCGAGACCGGGGCGAGCGTGATCAGCGACTACGAATCCGAACGACGGGCGAGCCCCGGTGCCGCGTTCATCCGGCGGTACGTTCAAGGGCTGCTCGCAGTCGACCGCACGCACGGCGGTCGCGTCGTCCAACGGCTCGGAGCCCGTCCTCACTCCGACGGCATCCTGGCGATCCGAGAGTTCCGAGTGGCGGTGCCACTGCGCGACTTGGCCGAGGCGATCCACGCGAGGCCGGTCGGCTCGGTCGGTCTCGATCGGGACATCCACGGCTTCACCCTGCTGGACGCGCTCCGCGCCATCCTATCGATCGACGCCTCTCGCTTCGTCGAGTTCTACGGTTGGACGACCCAGCGCGCGTTGCTCTTCACGAACGTCCGCTACGGCCGCAGCCCGATGGTCGCGATCCGAGCGCACCCGCTCAAGCCCGCCGCGGTCGTCTTCCTGAGTCCAGGTCGCATCGACCCGCTCGCCGTCCGGTTGAGCGAGGTCGAGGACATCCCTCTCCTTTCGACGGCCCTGACACCGGCGACGGTGGCCGAGCGCCTGGAGGAGATCTGAAACCGAGGAGGGAACGCAACGATGGAAGCAGGGATCGTCAGCTACGGGGCCTACGTGCCGCGCTACCGCATCACGCCGGCGGAGATCGGACGGGTCTGGGGGATCGACGGCGCCGGCATGGGCAACAATCTCAACGTGCTGCGAAAGAGCGTGCCCTCGCCCGATGAGGACACGATCACGATCTCGACGGAGGCGCTACGGCTCGCGCTCGCGCGCGGCGGGATCGATCCTCAGACGATCGGCGCCCTGTATGTGGGCTCGGAGTCCCATCCGTACGCGGTCAAGCCGACCGCCACGGTGGTGGCGCAAGCCGTGGGAGCCACTCCGTTTCTCACCGCAGCGGACTTCGAGTTCGCGTGCAAGGCCGGAACGGCGGCGATTCAGACGTGCCTCGGGCTGGTCGGCGCCGGCATGATCCGATACGGGGTGGCCATCGGCTCGGACACGAGCCAGGGAGCGCCGGGCGACGCGCTCGAGTACAGCGCGAGCGCGGGCGGAGCAGCCTTCGTGCTCGGGCGGGAGCACGTGATCGCCCAGGTCCACCATACCCTCTCCTATACAACGGATACACCGGACTTCTGGCGTCGCGAGGGCCAGCGTTACCCGAGCCACGGGGGGCGTTTCACCGGAGAACCCGCCTACTTCCGCCACGTGACCGAGTGTGCCCAGAAAATCATGGAAGTCGCCGGAACGGAGGCGAAGAGCTACGCCCACGTCGTATTTCACCAGCCGAACGGAAAGTTCCCGCAACGGGTCGGCAAGACCCTCGGCTTCAGCGAAGCCCAGATGCGTTACGGTCTCGTGACGCCGTACATCGGTAACACCTACTCCGGCGCGGCTCTGATCGGCCTCGCGAACGTGCTCGATCACGCGGGCCCGAACGAACGGATCCTGGTCGTCGGCTACGGTTCGGGAGCGGGGTCGGACGCCTTCGATCTTGTGACCACCGACGAGCTCGTCACGTTTCCCCGCACCATCGGACGCCCGGTCCAGCAGTTCCTCGACCGCGGCCAGGAGATCCCCTACTCGATCTACGCCAAGTTCCGCGGCAAGATCCACATGGGGGAGAACTAGATGCGCGATGTAGCGATCCTCGGCGCGGGCATGACCCGGTTCGGCGAACTCTGGGATCGGTCGTTCCGCGAGATCGGCATCGAGGCCGGTCTCGGCGCCATGGTCGACGCGCGGATCTCGAGCGCTCAGCTCGACGCCGTCTACTTCGGCAACATGGCCTCCGGCTCGCTCATCGAGCAGGAACAGATCGCCCCCCTCATCCTGGACTACGCCGGCCTCGGCAGCCGTCACCTTCCGGCGGTCCGGGTCGAGGCGGGAGGGGCCTCGGGCGCGCTCGCGCTCCACCAGGGCTACCTCGCCGTGGCGAGCGGGCTCTACGACATCGTCGTCGTCGGGGGGGCGGAGAAGATGACGGACGTAACCGACGAGCGCGGCAGCGATATCGCCAGCGCGACCGCGGATCACGAATGGGAGGTCGTCTTCGGTGCGACCCTCCCCTCGCTCTGGGCCCTGGTCGCGCGACGGCACATGCACGAGTTCGGCACGAAGCGCGAGGAATTCGCTCAGGTGAGCGTCCACGACCATGAGATGGGTAGTCGGAACCCGAACGCGCACTACCGCAACAAGGTCACGCTCCCGCAGGTCCTCGGCGCCGGACCGGTCGCCGAGCCGCTCGGCATGCTCGACTGCGCTCCGCTCTCGGACGGGGCCGCGGCCGTCGTCCTCGGTCCGCTCGACGTCGCTCGCAAGTACACCGATACCCCGATCCGGATCGCCGCGAGCCAGGTCGCCACCGACTCGATGGCGTTGCAGCACCGGCGGGAGATCACGACCATCGACGCGACTGTCGAGTCGGCGCAGCGCGCCTTTCGCCGAGCGCGCCGGGCTCCGAGCGACGTGCAGGTCGCGGAGATCCACGACGCCTATTCGATCGCCGCGCTGATCTCCCTCGAGGATCTCGGCTTCGTTCCGAAGGGAAAGGGGGGCCCCGAGTTCGCCTCGGGCCGGTTCGCGAAGGGCGGGGCGGGCCCCACGGTCAACCCCTCGGGAGGGCTCAAGTCCCAAGGTCGGCCGTTCGGCGCCGTGGGGATCGCCCAGGCGGTCGAGCTCGTCCGGCAGCTCCGCGGCGAGGCGAAGGACCGGCAGGTTTCGGGCGCGACCCTCGGCCTCGCCCACGACCTCGGCGGCACGGGAGCGACCAGCGTGGTCCATCTCTTCGAGCGGGTGAACTAGGAGGAGAACGATGTCGATCGCGCGATTCTGGAGAGAGACGCCCCAGCGCTACAATCTCGGCGGATCGAAGTGTTCGGACTGCTCGATCGTCTATTTTCCCCCACGCTCGGTGTGCCCCAACTGCTCGAGCCACCGTCGCTCGATCGGCCGGATGGTCCCATTCCAGCTGAGCGGAGACGGGGAAGTCTTCTCCTACACCGTCGTCCACGAAGCCGCCGAAGGATTCGACATGCAAGTCCCCTACGTCCTCGCGCTCGTGAAGACGGTCGAGGGCCCCCTTTTGACCGGACAGATCGTCGACGTCGAGGCGGACGAGGTCCGCATCGGCCTTCCGGTACGCGCGATGTTCCGCAAGCTGCGCGAGGAGGGAAAGGCCGGCGTCATCCACTACGGGTACAAGTTCGCTCCGAGGGAGGAGGACCGGGCGCCCGCCGAACCGCGGGGGCAGCGCGACGCGAGCCGAGCCGCGACCCCCGAGGGGAGGCGCGGACCTACGACGGCGTGAGCGACGACGGACCCCCGCGCGGCGACCCGGGGCCCTCGGACGAGGAGTACGCCCGGGACTATTCCGACGGCTACGCCGAGGGAGTTCGCAGCGCGCTGCGCGAGATCCTCGCCTACGCCGCCCGCGGGCACACCGTCGCCGAACTCCGCTACCTGGTGCAGAGCCGGCTTGCCCAGCTTTCGGACGAGGTGGAGCACAAGCGTCGCACCCTGCTGGCCCTCCCGCGCGGTGGGTCCGCGTGGCGGAACCCGGCGCGCCCGCTCTCGTCCCCGCGGCCCTGGGCGGGTGTCGGCGGCACGGTGCGCGTCACCCCGGGCCGCACCTACCTCGTCCGGGAAGCCCAGCCCCGCCGCGCGCTCGAGCTCGTGGGCGATGCGGCGGCCTCCTTCCGGCAGGTCGCCGCGATCTCGGCCCATGCGCCTACGTTCCCGCACGTCGACCCGGCGCGCGTCCGGGCCTTCTCCCTCGATACGACCGGCGAGGGGCCGCCGATCGAGTCCGTTGGCGGCGACATCCGTACGTTCCTAAAGGAGAACCCCGGGACGATCGTCTACTTCGACGGGCTCGAGGAGCTCCATCTGCACATCGGGAGCGCGGCCACGCTCAAGTTCGTCCAGTGGCTCGCCCAGGAGTCGCAGAACGCGCGGGGAGCCCTGATCGCCGTCGTCCATCCCCAGATGCTCGACCCGAAGGAGGAGGCTCAACTCGAGCACTTCTTTCAAGTGCTCGCATAGGAACGTCGCGCGCCGATGCGGATCGCGTTCTTCACCGATTCCTACCTCCCGACGCGCGACGGGACGGCGATCGTCGTCGATGGGCTGGCCCGCGCGCTCAACCGTCTCGGCCACCGCGTGCGGGTGTACGCCCCCCGCGCCGGTGCGGGCCCGACCGAGTTCTCCACGGAGGGTGGGATCGAGGTCGTTCGGGTACGGTCGCACGCCGTGCCGCTCTACCAGGTGTATCGCTCGCCGTACATCATGAGCCTCGTGCGTGCGATGCGGGCGCCCCCGGCCGCCCGCGACGCCGAGGTCGTGCACGTGCACTCCCCCGGTCTCATGGGGACCAGCGGATTCTTCTTGTCGCGCCGGCTCCGCGTGCCCCTGGTCGGCACGTTCCACACCGATCTGCGGGCGATGGAGGAGAGCGTCCGCGCGAAAGCGGGGGTCTCGACATTTTTTCGGGTCGCCAGCTGGTACAGCCTCGGCGTCTACTGGCGCTGCGACCGGGCCGTCGCCCCCACCTCGCTCGCCCGAGCGCGGATGGTGGAGACCGCGACCAAACCGTTCCGCACTCCGATCGAGGTCGTCCCCAACGGGATCGACCTCGATCGGTACCATCCGGGGATCGAGCAGCCGGACTGGCGCGCGCGATGCGGCCTCGAGCACGGGCCGCTGGTCACCTACCTCGGCCGCCTCACCGTCGACAAGGGGGTTCACCGCTTCCTCGACGCGATTACCTCGCTCCGTGCGACGCACGACCTCAGCGCGATCGTCGCCGGTCGCGGTCCGGAAGAGGCGGCCGTTCGGGCCCGTCTTGCGGCCGATCCCCAGCTCGCCCGATGCGTTCGCTACGTAGGACCGATCGCCGAGGAAGAGAAGGCGGCCCTACTCGCCCAAAGCGATCTCTTCGTCCTGCCATCGACCTCCGACACCTCCAGCATCGCGCTCCTGGAGGCGATGGCTTGCGGGACGGCGGTCGTAGGGCCGGCCGAAGGAGGGGCCGCCGAACTCGTCCGCGACCGCGAAACGGGGCGGAGGGCCTCGATGCGCGTCGACGGCGCGCTCGGGACCGCGATCCGCGAGCTCCTCGACGACCCGGTCGAGCGACGGGCGCTCGCGGACCGCGGCCGACGGTTCGTGCGGGAGAACGCGTCGATCGAGACGATGGCCGCGCGGTACGCGGCGATCTACGCGGAGACCGTGTCCGATCGAGCCCGCCCTCGCGCGTGAGGGCGGCCGAAGAAGGGAGGCGGGCCTGTCGGGACTCTCCGGTCGGGGCGCTCGCCCCGACCCTTTGAACCCGAGTTTGCTGGCTTAGAAGGCCAGTGCTTCGTCCAAGCTAAGCTACAGGCCCGGGGGGCCCATCGAGGTCGGCTCCCTTAATGGTTCGTGCCCGGCCGCTCGGTCGCCCGGGCGCGCGCGGACGCGATGAGATGCGCCCAGCGAAGCGGCTCCGGCCAGTATCCCCGCCGGGTCGATCGCGCCAGCAGCGCGAGCGCGTCCCGCCGGGTCGCTCCGACGACGCTCGCGCGGATGGGCGTCGCGCCGGTGGGGACGGAGAAGAGCCGGTGCGCCGTCAGCATCCGCCATCGGACGCGGGCGTCCTGGGGGAACCACTTCGCGAGCGCGCGGCGGATCCGTTCTCGGTCGGGCTCCCGCCGCGTCACGCAGATCACCGGCAACTTCGTCACGCGGTGCAGCCGGTCGAGATCGACAACGTTGAACCCTCCGACGACCGCCCCGTCCAAGAGCACCGCGCGCAGGTCCCGCGCGTGGCCTGTCGCGTCGATGAGCTGCGCGATCCGCTCCGTCGCGTCCGTGCCATCCACCTCGACCGAATCGACCCGGACCGCCTCGATCTCATCCGGAAGGGAGACGACCACCGCGCAGACAGGTGCGCGCCGGTCCGTGCGCCGGAATCGGCCGTCGTCGACCGCCACCACGCGCACGTGAGGCTTCGCAAGCGCACGCCGCAAGGATATGAAGCGGGCCAGAGTCCTGGCGGCTCGATGGCGACGACGTCCCCGACGACGGTTCGCTGCCCGCGGTGCGGAACGCCGGTTGCGGCCCACGCGGCTTCGTCGACGGGCTGGATCACGTGCGCGCACTGTGGTGGCCCCGTTCCGCTCGTCCCGGCCCGGACCGTCCCTCCTCGTTACACCTGGGAGGTCCACCCCGGCCTATATCCCGAGCAGCCCCCCCTCCGACCCCCGCGCTTTCGGTGGCGCCGTCTCATCGTCGCGGTGCTGATCCCTGTCGTCCTGATGGGGTTCGCACTGGTCGGAATGACCGGCTACTACGACTACGGTCTCGTCCAGCCCGCAACGTTCTCGGTCTCGGGGACCGTCCTGGGATCGAACGGGGCACCGCTCGCCGGAGCGCACGTCGTGCTGGACGAGGTCGTCAATGGCGAGGCCGTCCCCACGTCGACGTCGACGACCACGCTGCTGAACGGCACCTTCCGCTTTGCCCGCGACGTTCCTACCGGCTATCTCGTCTTCAACGTGACCGAAGGAACGAGGGCGCCGTCGCCGTGGATCCTCGTCGTGAGCTACGTCTCGCCGGCGTACAACGCCGGTAGTTCGGGAATCGTCGTATCGTTCGCCCACTCCGTTTCCGGTTCGAACCAAACGATCACCCTGAGCCCCTACGGCCTCACCGACATCGCCTACGTCTCCGACTACGTCGGCAGCGCGGGCGCGATCGCCGCGATCGGCGCGCTGATCGCTCTCGCCGGCGCGATCGCCGTGCGACGCGCGGACCGGCCCGCGATGGGGATCGTTGGTGGCGCGGGGGGACTCGGGATCTTCGCAGGGTTCCTCGCGACCGGCACCGGCTTCGCGTTTCCGCTGCTCCTGCTCGTCTCGGCCGTCGCGGCGGCGATCGGAGCCTTTGCCTTCTCCGTCGCGTGGATCGAACTCATCCAAGTCCGGGAGCGGGGTCGGCCGCCCGCACAGCGAGCCGGCTGAGCTTAGGTACGGCCCGATATCGGCCTCCGGCCGAAGAAGCCGGAGTCGAGCGGGTGGTAGAACGCCACGCGGTCCTCGCCGGTCTGCCAGCATAGGTAGACCAGCTCGCCGTTCCGCCGGGCGTAGAAGTCCACGAGTCCTTTCTCGAGGTCCTTGATCTCGATCCCGTCGGCGCGCATCTGCTCGATCGTCTCCTCGATCCGGCGCGACAGGGTGGCCCACTCCTGATCGAGACGATCCTTATGGCGGCGATCGGGAAGGTCCGGCGCGTCGATTTCAGTCCCCCAAAGCCCGCGCAGCCGGAGGAGCTCGGCGTGCACGACCCGAAGCCGGTCGACCCACGCGCGCACCTCGGGGATCAGCTCGGAAAGCTCGGCGATCCGCTCGTTGGCCTGCGCGACGGTCCACAGCCGCACCGCGCGCGCTTGGCCGACCTCGTCGGCGGACTCCCGCTTGGCCATCGTTCCTCCGAACGTACTAACCCGGTCCTGAGTATATACGGAGCCGGTCGAACTGGGGTAACTGGCTACGTACCCGGCGTCGGCGTGCTGTCAAGCGGTATCTCCCGTACGTTCCAGCCTTTCTTGCGATAGAGGTCGAGAACCTCGCTTCCGTGCGACGCGTCCCGCACTTCCAGGTCGAGCTCGACCGTCACTTCGCCGGGAGGACGGTCCGGTACCTCTCGCGCGTGCCGGATGTGGCGGACGTTCGCTTGTGCCTCAGCGGCCACGGCGAGGAACGCGGAAAGGCGACCGGGAACGTCCGAGATCGGCGAGGCGAGGCGCAGGAGCCGCCCTTCCGCCGCGAGGCCGATGAAGAGCACCCGGTCGAGAACGAATGGGTCGAGGTTGCCTCCGCTCACCACGACGACGACGGGCCCGTCCCGGGTCAATTCGGGATGCTCGAGCACCGCGGCCCATCCGGCGGCGCCGGCGCCTTCGGCCATGATCTTCGCCTTCTCGAGCAAGATGAACGCGGCCCGCGCGATCCCTCGATCGTCGACCGAGATCGCGCGCGCTCCCGCTGCGCTCAGGATCCGGAAGGGAAGGTCGCCGATGTGCCGGGTCGCGAGACCGTCGGCGAACGTGTCGGGGCGGGGACCGACGATCACGCGTCCCGCCTCGAGCGACGGGCCGAGGTTCGAGGCCCCGAGCGGCTGCACGCCGACGATCTCGGCATGCGAACCCGCCCGGCGCAACGATGACGCGATCCCGGAGAGCAGGCCGCCACCTCCGACCCCCGCGACGACCCGGGCGACGTCCGGAAGGTCCTCCCGGATCTCCTCGCCGATCGTCGCCTGCCCGGCGATGACGAGGGGATCGTCGTACGGATGGACGAACGTCCGGCCTTGCTCCTTCGCGAGCTCCACGGCGCGGCCGTAGGCGTCATCGTAGTCGCTGCCGTAGAGCACCACGTCCGCGCCGAGCGCTCGGGTCGCGCTGACCTTGAGCGGGGAAGCGTGCGTCGCCATCACGATCGTCGCGGGAACGCCGAAACGACGCGCCGCCCACGCGACGCCCTGGGCGTGGTTTCCCGCCGAAGCTGCGACGACCCCACGGCTCCTCTCCTCCGCGGAGAGGCTCGCGATCTTGTTGAAGGCCCCGCGAATCTTGAACGCGCCCGTCCGCTGGAGGTTCTCGAGCTTGAGATAGACCGGCCCCGGCCCGAGCCCCGGGAGGTCGGGCGCGCGCACGAGCGGCGTGCGGACGACCTCGTCCTTCGTGCGCTGGCGAGCTCTCTCGACGTCGATCTCGGCCCACGGT